>CAYGYD010000042.1:0-13645 GCA_964354005.1 uncultured Dehalococcoidales bacterium
GTAGCCGGGCCAACGGTGAGTGGAGTGCCAATCGGCACCACCGCCACCATCTCTTCCTTGATGACTTCAACCAGGTGACCGGTGAGCATGTATCTGATGGACAGTACCAGCAAAATGATGCCACCAGCAATGGCAAAATATTCGACACGAATATCCAGTACCCTCAGGATAAATTGTCCGAAGAAGAGGAAAGACAAGCCAACAATCGCCGCCGTAATGATGGCGAGGTGAATCATCTTGCGCCGTTCTCGGGTGGCCAGACTCTCACTCAAGGAAATAACGAAAGGCAAATTGCCAATGGCGTCAATGACAATGAACAAAGGCACGAAAGTCAAAACAAAGGACTCGCTCCAGCTCACCGCTCTCTGCTTCTCCTTGAAATACCATTCAATGGTAGAACGGCGTGGATGGATTGTCAACCAAGCAGTAATTTGGTGTCCACCGCCAATATATTCTATAATGAGTAGGCTGAGTCTGTCGCCATCTCAAGCCAAGCCGTTATTGCCTAATATCAAGGGGAGTTTGTTATGAGTATACTTCTCGTTGTCGATGGTTCGCCGTATTCCGATATGGCCACCGCCACTCTGAAAGCGCTTCAGCTACCCAGGCAAACCCGAGTGACCGTAATGACCGTGGTCCCCGAATTTACCTTTTTGGGCGGCATCACGCTCAACACATTGAGAAGCGCAGCTTCGACCAAGAAGAAGGCACAGCAAGCCAGGGCCGCCGAACTGCTCTCAGGGCCGGCTCGCCTGCTCCGCGAAAGTAATCTTAAAGTGGACAACCTGGTACGCTGGGGCAGCCCGGCTGAAGTGATATTGAAGGTAGCCGATAAAATTAGCGCCTCACTGGTGGTCATGGGTGCCAAAGGACTGACCGACCCGGTTTCCTTCCGCCTCGGCAGTGTCGCCTACAAGGTAATAAGACAGACGAAAGCCAGCGTCCTACTGGTGAGAAAGAAGATTAGCACAACCATAAAGCGGGTTCTGCTGGCTACTGATGGCTCTCAGGGTTCAGATATCGCCGCTCAGTTTCTCCTGAACCTGCCGCTACCCCAGCAGAGTCAGGTTATTCTGGTGACAGCGCTTCAATCCCACGCTGCCTCACTCATGAAAACACCGACGCTCGGCCTGGAAAGCGACCGACAGTTGCTGACCGCCCTGCGGGCCGCCGAAGAGACTCAGGCGCGACGAATAATCGCACGGAGCGAGGAGCTATTTCAGAAGAAAGGCTACCAGACTACCTCACTAATTGTGCGCGGCGGTGCCGCTGAGTCCATTCTAGCTGCCGCCAAAGAACACCATCCCGATGTCATTGCGCTGGGCAGCCGCGGTCTGACTGGCCTTGAGTCGATTGTCCTGGGCAGCGTGGCCGAGAGGGTGGCCCGCTACGCCTCGTGTTCGGTGCTCATCGGCCGGATTCCAGTCTAGACAAAGGCACTCTTTCATCGAATTTCTTATTTTCAGCCTATTTTTGTGCTCGCCAAAATTTATGGCCTCGGCACCTCAGGTGAGCACCTTGACTTCTACGGGGCAATTCTGCTATAAAGGTTATGCCACCCGAATAATGCCCGGAGGTTGCGTCTGTGGAGAGGGTATTGACAATCATAATGGCTGGTGGTGCCGGGGATAGGCTGCAACCTTTGACCCGGGAGCGGGCCAAGCCGGCCGTCCCCTTCGGCGGCAAATTCCGCCTCATTGACTTCGCTTTGAGCAACTGCGTCAACTCCGGCGTGCGCCGGATTTTCGTCCTCACTCAATACCGCTCCGAGTCGCTGCACCGCCATATCCAGGAAGGCTGGGGTATTTCCAGCTCGGGGTTAGGCGATTTCATCTACTGTGTACCGCCTCAGCAGAAGCTGGGGGCAGACTGGTACCGCGGCACGGCTGATGCTGTCCGCCAGAACCTCAACCTGGTGCGTCGCCGGGATATCGATGATGTTCTGATTCTTTCGGGCGACCACATTTACAAGATGAACTACTCGCAGCTCTTGGACTACCACCGTAGCAAGAAGTCCGACCTTACGATATCGGCTGTCAGGGTAAGAAAGCAGGAAGCCGCCGGGCGGCTGGGCGTACTGGCAGTAGACCAGGACTTCAGGCTAGTTGGCTTCGAAGAAAAGCCGGCAGAGCCCAAAACCCTGCCGGTGGCACCAGACTATGCCCTGGGCTCAATGGGCGTCTATATTTTCAAAGTCGACACCCTCATTGAAGCGTTAGAGAGTCGAGAAGATGACTTTGGTGGAGAGATTATCCCCAAAATGCTGGGACAGCATGGTAATATCTTCGTTTACGATTACGAGAAAGAGAACAAGATACAGGACTTCGTCATCGAAGTGCAAGAAGGAAGAAGAAGGAAGATTCTGGTTGACCGGACTCGCGACTCTAGCTACTGGAGAGATGTGGGTACCATTGATTCCTACTACGAGGCCAGCATGGACCTAGTCGGTGTTGACCCTCTTTTTAATCTCTACGGAGAGAGATGGCCCTTGCGCACCTACCAGCGACCGTTGCCACCCAGCAAGTGCGTCCTTGGCGGCCGGACACCGGAATCCATTGTGTCTGATGGCTGCATCATCAGTGGCGGCACCGTGTGGAACTCGATTCTCTCCCCCGGGGTGGTCGTCGAGAGAGATGCCCTGGTTGAGCAATCTATCATACTTGATGATGTCATTATTGAGCCCAATGCCCGAATAAGACGAGCCATCATTGATAAAGAAGTCAGAATTCGAGCCAATGCTTCGGTCGGGATGGACCGGGACGCCGATAAAGCCCGGGGTTGTATCATTTCCGAGGGAGGGATAGTGGCTGCACCCAAGAGAGCTGATATCGGTCGGACTGAACCATCGCTGTTTTAACTGGGGCCGCCTCGTTTCCGGGTATAGCCAATCCCATCGATATGCACGGTATTGCCGTCAACATGGGTGCGCGCGCCAAATTTCTCCACCAGCCAAAGGTTGGCGTCAACATGCTCAGTGAAGCTGGGGGTAATATATTCCGTAGTTCCGCTGGCTAGCGCCCCATAAATTATCATCTGGTCAGACAGATAGCGGTCCGCCGTGGCCCTCGCGGCTAAGTCTTCCAGCAGAGTCTGGGCCACATGCCGACCAATACTCTCCGAACTGCGACCCCTGGCCCCCGCCTCGTCGGCACCCAGTAAGCAACCAGAATCAGTCTCTGCCCAGATTGCCAGACTAGCCCCGGCCTGTAAAGAGTTTTCATCCCACACGGTTTCAATCCGGGCACGATAGCCCTTCTTAGCCAGCGCCTTCTGACACTCCTCAGCCATTCTCTGACTCACTTTTGACTCCTTCAGGTGAGAGGAAAGGGCGATTCCACGGATTGAGTTGACCTTTCCCTGTTCTAGCCGGACGAGCGGCTTGATTTTATTTTCTACTGGTTTTATGTCAACTTGAATGACACCGCCACCTCTGGGCACATAGCCGGGCCGGACTATCTCCAGATTGACTCTTATGCCCATCTTGGCCAGAGTCGGGAATAACACATACTGCATATGGTGAGCCGAGGGGGCAAAGTCCTGAAACAGCCCACCAGATACTCTCAAAACCGTCTCTTCCTCTGCAAAGACGGCCATCGGTAGCAGGCTCATCACCAGCAGTGTGGTCGAGCCGGCAGTACCAATATCCCACTGGTAATGACCACCTTCTACTCTGTGCCCCGGCCTATAAATGAGCTCCATCGAGTCCACCACCGCTCCCGTCATCTGCGCGCCACACATCTCAGCGCCGGCCTTGACTGATGCCAGGTGCTGAGGTCGCAACCCCGGCTTATCTCGCCTAGCCCGGATATTGGTTATGTGCACTTCCTCACCCAGCAAAGAGGCCAGGGCTACTGAATAGCGGACAATAGTGCCACTGCCCGACTTCGCCGAGCCGTCAATGTGAATCACGGTCGTTTTCCCAGACTGCTAATATACTAGTCGAGCAAAGCAATGTCAACGCCGATGATTTTCCCTAAACGAAAAACTTGTCTTTAAGAGAGTGAATAGCTACAATAGTCTAGGAAGATGCCTGACAAAAGGATGAGTCGTGGGGATTAAGCTTTACCGAGAGCCAAAACTGGAAAAGCCGGACTTGATTGCTAGCTGGCCCGGTATTGGGAATATCGGGTTGATTGCGGTGGATACCTTGAGGAACCAGATTCGCGCCGAAGAACTGGGTGAAATCGAACCCTGGGACTTTTTCTATCCCAGGAAGGTCACTATCCGGGCCGGCGTCCTCCAGGATATGGAATTCCCCACCAGCAAGTTCTATTACAAAAGGCTGGCTAAAAAAGACTTAATCATTTTCCTGGGCGAAGAACAGCCGGCTGGCGCGGGGAGAGTGTACGCTGAGGGAAGGAAGGGCTACCAGATGGCCAATCTCGTCCTGGATGTGGCCGAGAAGTTTGGTTGCCAGCGAATTTATACCTCCGGCGCGGCTGTCGCCCTCACCCACCACAGCCTGAAGCCGAGGGTCTGGGCCGTGTCCAATAGGGACAACCTAAACCGCGAAATAAGAAGCTACGGGAATACTATCTTGATGGGTGAAACCGAGGGCCGGGACAACCGCGGCAGCATCACCGGCTTGAATGGCCTCCTGCTGGGAATAGCGGAAAAGCGGGGCTTTGAGACCATTTGTCTGATGGGTGAAATCCCCGATTACCTTTCCGCCGCCCCCTTCCCCTACCCCCGGGCCTCAGAATCGGTACTTGAGGTTCTGGCCAAAATCCTTGGTATTGAGGTTGATTACAGCGCCCTGGATGAAATGGCGTCTCAGGTGGACGAAGTCCTGGCTGGCATCTATGAGAAACTACCCCCGGAGATAAAGTATCGGGTCGACCAGAGGAAAGTCGTGCTCCAGCCCAAGGCCGAGGCCATCTCCGAAGAGGACGAGAAATGGATTAAAGAGCATATTGATGAGCTCTTCAAAGAGGGAGGCAAGGGCGATGACCGGGCCTCTTAAGTTCTCCTGGCAGCCCGACTTAGCGAGACCAGCTCTGGTTGTCGGTTGGACGATGGATGCCAGCCGACTGGGTACCAAAGTGGCCGACTACCTGAATCAGAAGCTCGACGGCCAGAGCTTCGGCGAGATTGAACCACCTGAGTTCTTTTCCCTAGAGGGGGTTGTTATTGAGGACAATCTCATCCAATTTCCGGAAAGCAGATTCTACGCCTGCCCCAAGCACAGCCTAGTGATTTTCCAGAGCACCCCACCCGCCTATGACTGGTTCCGCTTCTTAAACCTGATTCTGGACGTGGCCGAACACCAGTGTCAGGCGCGGGAAATGTATATTGTCGGGGGCATGGTCTCTCTGGGCGCCCATACCGCACCGCGGGAGCTCATGGGCACCTTCAACTCACCCCAGCTTAAGGAAGAACTGAGCGGATATAACCTTGCCGGGAGCTGGGACTACGAAACACCCCCCGGACAGCGGCCCACCCTGAATTCTTTTCTGCTCTGGACGGCGCAGAGACGAAATATCCCGGCGGTTACCCTGTGGGTACCCATCCCCTTCTACCTAGTAGCGGTCGATGACCCCAAGGCACATCGACGGGTTTTAGAGTTCCTTGACCAGAGGCTAAGCCTGCGTCTGGACTTCAGTGACCTTGACGAGCAGATTGAACGGCAAAATAGGCGATTAGCTGAAGCGAGGCAGCAATTTCCGGAAATTGATGAGTCCATCAAAAGACTGGAAAGCAACCTGGCACTCTCGGCGGAAGAAAGCCAGAAACTGGTCAAGGATATCGAGAAGTTCCTCACTGAAAAAGAAGGTTAGCCCAAGGTCTGTTTCAGCACATTTCCCTATTTGTAGAAGCCATCGGCCCTCAGCTTTTCGTATTGTGCCAACCCTTCCGCCGTCGGTTCATAGGTGTAGAGGGCCGTTGTCCCACCAGAGTAACGCTTGACCAGCCCGATAGAAAGTAACGCTTTCAGGGCAGCTTCGCCCATGTAACCTGTGAAGCGCAGACGGTGGTCGGGCACCGGATGGCCAGTGCGCTGATAGTCCTAGCAAATTTCGCCCAAAAGATGAGCCGGCTCCTGGCGCAAACTCCTAATGACCTGTTTCATAACCTCGGTGGTCTCCACCAGAGCCACAAAATCATCAATCGCACTCATTTGATTGACCCATATAATTTTAATCCTATTGAATTGCCCAAACAAGAGCCATCACTTCCCGGTCAGCCGGAGGCTGACAGTTCGCCGCTATTACCGTTATATAGTTTAGAAACCTGGGGGTACTCGATTGGAAGAAGAGGGAAGAACCATGAAGACTCTGGCTCAGCGACGACATGAGCTACTCGGCGTTATCTATCTCTTGAAGAGGGAGGTTGATAATCTAAGAGAGCCGGGACTGGCATTGTTACCCGCGCGTGCCAGCCACAGCGGACAATTAGACCCGGGCAGGCAGTTGAGACGACAAAGGTAGGGGACAAAAAGGGGCTATCGCCACCGTTAAACTCGGGCGCTGTATTCTGATATACTTTGGGGTAGAACTGTGGTGTAGGCTGTAGAGATGAGTGCTGCCCCAGGTAAAGGTAAAACTGAGGTTAGACGGCAGAATGAGGCTAGACTGGCCAGCCTTTATGAAGAGTATTACGACCGCATAGCGCGCTACGCCCGTGTGCACATCGGCGACCGAACGGAAGCGGAGGACCTGGCCGGGGAGGTCTTTTTGAAAGCTCTGGACTCCCTGGACTCGTATCAGGAACGGGGTGTGCCGATGCAGGCCTGGCTCTTCCGGATTGCCCATAATCTGGTCGTCGACCACCTACGAAAAAAGGCCAAGCTGAAGACAATGCCAATTGAGACAATACCACTAGAAAGTAACGGAGACCCAATGAAGCTCGCCGAAAGAAATATTGAGTTGGAGAGGGTGAATCGAGCCATGGCACAACTGACCAAAGAGCAGAGAGAGGTGCTGGGTCTGCGCTTTATGGGCGGGCTAACCTCCAGAGAAGCGGGACATATTCTGCAGAAAAGCGATGGTGCTGTGCGTGAAATGCAACGCGCCGCCCTTGAAAAGCTACGGAAGCTCCTGACAGCAGAAGGCTAGATGACAATGACTGAGGAATTTGAACAAATACTGGACCAGTGTATCGACCGCCTTAACGCCGGGGCAAAGCTGGAGGCGCGCCTGGCGGACTATCCGCGGTATGCCGACCAGCTCCGGCCATTGCTCCAGGCCGCGTCTCAAACCAAAGAGGCCTTTGCCTTCACACCTTCCGCCAGTGCCAAGGCCGCCGCCAGACAGCGCTTCAACGCCGACTGGCAGAAGCTGGCAGAGAAACGACAGGCAAAGCAGCCCTGGCTCGTCCGGGCCTTCGCCCGACCGGCCACCTGGGCCACGGTAGCCGCGGTGCTGGTGGTGCTCATCGTCACCTTTGTTGTTGTCCGACCAGTGCTGTCGCCGGTGCTGCCAATTACACCCACGCCCAGCCCCGAGGGCAACTTTGTTTTTCTGATTAGCGATGAGGTCAATGCTATCAGCGATTTTTCCAACCTCACCGTGACTATCTCCCAAATTGGTCTAGAGCAAAGAGACAGCGGAAAGTGGCTTGAATTCAAGCCGGAAATAACAAAAGTTGACCTGACCCAGGTTCAAGGTGACACGGTTCAGCAAGTCTGGCGGGGCGATATATCGGAAGGGCAGTATAGGCAGGTATTCATTTATGTTGATAATGTCAGCGGTGTGCTGAAGGCCACCGGGCAGACCATAGGGATAAAACTGCCCAGCCGCAAGCTTCATATATCCCAGCCTTTCACGGTCACCGCAGACACCGTCACCAGCTTTACCTACGACCTGACAGTCGTGGCGCGTGGTAACCAGCAATACTTATTGAAGCCGCAGGCTGACCAGAGCGGTGCTAACCAAGAACCGAGCGACGATAAAGACAAAGGTAACAGTGACAATCGTACTAAGTCAAACCCGCCACAACCGTCTGATTTGCCCACCCCCGGCCCCAAACCAAAGAAAGAAAACTGACCTGACAGTTTTCTGGCCACGCCGTTATATATAGTGATTGATAAGCCACAAGCCACCAATGTTCCCACAAGGAGGAAACATGAAGAAGCATTTCCCCATTCTGATGGCTCTAGCGCTGGCGGCAGCGTTAATCTCCGGCTGTGCTGTGCCCGGTGTGTCCAGCCCAACCTCAACACTGCCAGCAGGCCAGTCGGGTGCCGGTGGAACCGTTGAGATACGGGTTACCGATGCACCGCGCAGCGATAATGTCACGGAAATCTGGCTCAAAGTAAGCGAAGTCGAAATCCATAAGGCCACTCCTGAGCAAGATGGGGAACCGGGCAGTGATGGTGACGGTGAATGGATTTCAGTCAATATCACCGGGCCAAACCCCTTTGAGCTACTGGCGCTTAAGAAGACGGGTGGACTGCAACAGGTCCTGGCCACGGCCAACGTAACACCCGGGAAATACACCCAGATCAGAATGACTGTTGAGCAGCTTCAGGTCAGACTGGGCAGTGGTGATAATATTACGGCAAAACTCCCCAGTGATAAGCTAAAGTTCGTCCAGCCCTTTGAGGTGCAAGATTGGAACACCACCGTTCTCCTCTTCGACTTTGATGCCGAGAAATCAGTCAAGGTCAATCACACCGGTCCCGATAAGGAGCCCAAAATAATTGTGACGCCCGTAATCAAGCTAACCGTGGAGAAACCCAGGCCGACCGAGGCGGCGGTGAAGATTACCACCTCCAGCCTGCCCAATGGTGGGGTGGGTGTATTCTACACCAAGACGCTTTTGGCTACCGGCGGTACTCCTCCTTACACCTGGAATAAACTCAGCGGTGATTGGCCTGCGGGCTTGACACTGCATTCAGATAGTGGAGTCATTGATGGGTACCCAACCGCTCCCGGCGACTATACTTTCACTATTCAGGTCTCGGATAACTCAACTCCGGCCAAGACCAATACTAAGCAATACACCATCACTATTGCCGCTACCGGTGCCCTAATCATCACCACCACCAGCCTGCCTGACGGCAAGGAGGGACAACCCTATTCCGCCACGGTATTTGCCATCGGTGGCACGGGCTCTTACACTTGGAGTGTTCCCGCCGGCAAGCTGCCGGACGGGTTGAGCCTGGATTTGGTCACCGGCCTTATGTCCGGGACCCCGACTAAGAACGGTCACTTCAATTTCATCATTCAGGTCAGCGATGGCTTGGCCAGCGATAACCAGTCACTTAGTATTCAGATTATCAAAGACTGAGACAACACAGGGAGAATTTGACAAAGAAGGGAGGCCAGAAGTCTGGCCTCCCTTCTTTTGCTGTTACTGACTGTGCCCGATGCCATGCTTGATGATTGTCTCTGCTCTCCGTGCCTACATTGCAAAAGATTGACCGCTGGATTAAACTGCTAAACAACGGAGGAGTAACCAAGATGGTTGAGAAATACATCGGGGCTTTAGACCAGGGCACCACCAGCACCCGGTTCACGATTTTCGACCGCCGGGGCCGGGTGATTGGCCGGCATCAACTGGAACACCAGCAACTCTATCCTCAGCCAGGTTGGGTTGAGCACGACCCGCTGGAAATCTGGCAGCGCACGCAGGATGTAATCAGAGGGGCGCTGGAAAGGAGCCGGGTGAGCCCTCAAAATATTTCGGCCATTGGCGTAACCAACCAGCGCGAGACGACTATCCTCTGGGACCGCAAGACTGGCAAACCATACTGCAACGCCGTCGTCTGGCAGTGCACACGCACACAGGGGATATGTGAATGGCTGGCAAAAGATAGGGGTTACGACCGGTTCCGGGCCAGGGTTGGTCTGCCATTATCCACCTATTTCTCCGGCCCCAAAATAAAATGGGTGCTGGACAATATTCCCGGAGCACGGCGGGCTGCCGAAAAAGGGGGGGCGCTCTTCGGCAACATTGACACCTGGGAAATCTGGTGGCTGACCGGTGGGCCCAAAGGTGGCGTCCATGTGACCGATGTCAGTAATGCCAGTCGCACCATGCTAATGAACTTGAAGACCTTGGATTGGGACAGGGAGATTCTGGGTTTTCTGAATATCCCGCGACAAATACTGCCCGAGATTCGTCCATCAAGCGACCCCCGGATATATGGCCACACAAGCCAGGACGGCCCGTTTGGCGCGTCCATCCCGATATGCGGTGACCTCGGTGACCAGCAGGCCGCTCTCGTCGGCCAGACCTGCTTTAGCCCCGGTGAGGCCAAGAACACCTACGGCACTGGCTGCTTCCTTCTGCTCAATACGGGCACGAAACCAGTACCCAGCCAGAGCGGTCTTTTGACCACGGTGGGCTATAAGTTCGGTGATAGTCCGGCGGTATACTGTCTTGAAGCCCCCATTGCCGTGGCTGGTGCCTTGGTACAGTGGCTGCGGGACAATCTCAAATTTTTCCAGAAGTCCAGTGAAATTGAGACTCTGGCCAGAAGCGTCCCCGATAACGGCGGTGTCTACTTCGTTCCGGCCTTTACTGGTCTCTTTGCCCCGTACTGGGATAGTAGCGCCCGCGGTATAGTCGCTGGTCTGACCAGCCACAGCCACCGGGGCCACATCGCCCGCGCCGCCCTCGAAGCTACCGCCTACCAGACTCGCGAGTTGCTGGAAGTTATGGAAAAGGACTCCGGCGTAAAGCTCACCGAGCTTAAGGTGGACGGGGGTATGGTGCCCAATGAATTGCTCATGCAGTTTCAGGCTGACATTCTGGGTATACCCGTCGTCCGTCCCAAAGTAACGGAGACCACTTCCCTTGGTGCCGCTTATGCCGCGGGTCTGGCCGTCGGTCTCTGGAGCAGTCTGGACGAGCTACATCAGCACTGGGCCGTGGACAAAATCTGGTACCCCAGCATGGATGAGACAACCCGACAAAATTTGTACCACAACTGGCTCAAAGCCGTCCACCGTACCCTCAAATGGGTCGACTAGACGGCACACCCAACACCAATGGAGGCACCGCCATGAAGTACGATTTCGACCGTATCATTGACCGAAGAAATACTGACTGTGCCAAGTGGGACAGTGTCAAAGAAGTGTTTGGCCGCAGTGATATTCTGCCAATGTGGGTAGCTGACATGGACTTCCCGATTGCCCGGCCAATCACCGAGGCTCTGAGAAAGAGAACTGAGCACGAGATTTATGGCTATACCCGCCCAAGTCCCTCACTGTGTGAAGCCGTGGTCAATAGAATGTGGCAGAGGTACCACTGGAAGGTTGAGCCAGAATGGCTCGTCTTTACTCCCGGGGTCGTTCCGGCGCTTAATGTGGCGGTGAGGGCGTTCACCCATCCAGGCGATGAGGTTATTATCCAGAGCCCGGTCTATTACCCCTTTTGGTCCGCCGTGACTGACAATGGCTGTCGAGTGGCTAATAACGAGCTAAAGCTGATTAACGGACACTACGAAATTGATTTTGCCGACCTTGAAAAAAAGTTCGGCCCGAGGGGAGAAATGATGCCATCTCCCTCTCGTGTCAGGCTGATGATTCTGTGCAGTCCACACAACCCCGCCGGCCGGGTCTGGACCAAGGAAGAACTAACCAGAGTGGGCGATATTGTCCTCACGAATGACACCATAGTGGTCTCCGATGAAGTCCACTGTGAACTGCTTTTTAAGGATACCCGACATACCCCTTTTGCCTCAATCTCAGACGACTTTTCTCAGCGTTCCGTAATCTGCATGGCGGCGAGCAAGACCTTTAACCTGGCAGGACTGGCCGCCTCGACCATCATAATCTCCAACCGAAAGCTCCGCGACATATTTGTGACCACCAGGGCCGGTATTCTGCCTCGACCTAATGCTCTGGCGCTCGTCGCTCTGGAGGCCGCTTACCGCTACGGAGACGAGTGGCTGGAACAGCTCCTGGAGTATCTACAGGGGAACCTGGAATTCCTGATGAATTACTGCCGGGAGAGAATCCCAAGAATCAAGGTTATTAAACCGGAAGGAACCTATCTCGTTTGGCTGGACTGCCGGGAGCTTGGGCTCGAGCCAATGAGTCTCCGCGCTTTTATGCGGGAAAAGGCGAAGGTGGGACTGGAGGATGGCCACATATTTGATGCCAACGGCGCCGGCTTCCAGAGAATGAACATCGCCTGCCCGCGGGCCATCCTAGAGGAAGCCCTGAAGAGAATTGAAGGAGCGGTAAAGAACCTCTAGGAAACTGGTGAATCGAGAGCACGCCGGAGTTCAACGACCAGGCTCTGAGCCGAGGTCAACGATTCGTCTTCCGCCATAAGCTGAATCAGGCGGCTACCCACAATAATGCCATCGGCCAGGCCGGCTATCTTTTTGGCCTGCTCCGGGCGCGAGATACCGAAGCCAACACAGAGCGGCTGGGCAGCCACCTTCCTTACGCGAGCAACAAAAGCGGCCAAACCCGCCGGCAGGTCTTCTCGGGCTCCAGTCACCCCAGTCACCGAGACCAGATAAATGAAGCCCCGCGACCTCTCGGCGACCAGCCTGATGCGCTCTTCCGAGCTGTTCGGAGCCAGAAGATAAATCAGGTCGAGCCCGGCCGCCTGAGTTATAGCCTGGAGTTCCACCCCTTCCTCCGGAGGCAGGTCGGGGATAATCAAGCCATCAATACCAGACCTGGCACACTCGGCCACAAATTCCTTGGGGCCATAGCTGAAGACGGGGTTATAGTAGGTCATAAATACCAGCGGTACATCCGTCTTTGCCCGCAATTGACGGGCGACTTCAAGACAGGTCTCGGGAGTAACCTCATTCTGCAAGGCCTGGAAACTGGCCTTCTGGATGGTAATGCCATCGGCTAGAGGGTCGGAAAAGGGTATCCCCAGCTCGACTATATCGGCGCCACTGTTGGCCAGCCGGGGCACCATCTTCAGAGTGGCTTCAATGGCGGGGTAGCCGACCGTAACATAGGCAATCAAGGCTTTATGCCCTGACTCAAAAACAGTCTTAATCCGGCTCACCGCTTCACCCCCAGCGCTTCGGCCACGATATCCATATCCTTGTCGCCGCGCCCGGAAAGATTGACGACGATAATTTGCTCCTTGTCCAGCGAGCTGGCCATCTTAGCAGCGTAGAATATAGCGTGCGCCGGTTCCAGGGCCGGGACAATACCTTCCGTGCGACAGAGCAGTTGAAAGCCTTCAAGGGCTTCCTGGTCACTGACCCCGACATAGGTCGCCCGCCCGGTATCTTTGAGGTAGCTATGTTCGGGCCCAACGCCAGGATAGTCCAGGCCGGCCGAGATACTATGGGTCTCACTAATCTGTCCATGACTATCCTGGAGAATGTAAGATTTGGCCCCATGCAGCACTCCTACTCGTCCAGCTACCAATGAGGCAGCATGTTTCCCGCTATCAAGGCCTTTACCCGCCGCCTCAACCCCGATAAGCTTAACCTCCCGGTCGTCCAAGAAGGGATAAAAGATGCCCATAGCATTACTGCCCCCACCGACGCAGGCGATGATATAGTCGGGCAAACGGCCGACTTTCTCCACTATCTGCTGTCTTGTTTCCTGGCCGATGATGGACTGAAAGTCACGCACCATCATCGGGTAAGGGTGCGGGCCAACCACCGAGCCGAGAAGGTAGTAAGTATCTCGGGCATTGGTCACCCAGTCCCTTATTGCCTCGTTGATAGCATCCTTCAATGTCTGGCTGCCACTGGACACTGGCCTGACCT
>CAYGYD010000043.1:0-13549 GCA_964354005.1 uncultured Dehalococcoidales bacterium
CCCCCTCTCCTTCTTAAGGAGAGGGGGAAGAGAAAAAAAGAGGGACGAAGCCCCTCTTAGACACCCCCACGGGTTCGAATCCCCCCATCCCCACATTTTCGCAAAGTGTTAACAGAAGTTCAACTAAAGTTCATTTACTGATTACTCCTTCACATCAAACATATCGTCAAATTTGTTCAATCGCTCAAACTTTTCTGTTACAATACAATTAATTAATAGTTCGGTTGTTACAGAAACAGCATGTCAAACGAGTTCATCAATGTAGAGGAACTTACCAAAGAACGAACCCCTTCGGGGTTATTGAGCTGGTGGAAGAGGAAGAATGATGAGATCTACTACTCTACAAATGAGGGAAGGAAAGCCCTGAGACTTCATAATAGGGGACTTCCAAAGAAGTTTGTGGAGGAAGTATTACCTCTAGCGTTATTTGGAGTCCGCAAGTTCGGCAATACTAACGAAGTCCTTTTACAGCCAGTCATGGGGCAAAATTACGATGCGGTGGTGACCGATTTAAGAACGAGGCCTCCCTCTCAAAGTTTTATTGAGATAACCCAATCCCACGAAGGAGAAAAAGAATACCTGATCAGCTTCGTGCTGCACAACAAAGGTTTTGTCTCCAGATATGGCACGGTGAGTAAGACAGGTACAAAGAGAACCGGAATGCAGGTTTCGGTCGAACCCAACGCTGTCCCAGTAGAGAAAGCAGCGAAAGATGACTTGGAAAGAATTCTTGCCGCCGTAAAGAAGAAGGCCGGCAAAAAATACCATGCAAATACATCTCTAGTCATATTCTTCGACGATAGCTTGCATTTCCCGCGAGTCGTAGATGATGCACATCTGGATGATTTTGTTAATGAGAACATTCTAAACTTAGACCTGAGGTTCTCGACACTTTACCTTGTTGGCTTGGACCATGTCTTTAGAGAGTACAGCCTAATTAAGAAGATTTGACTTCATTTCAAACGGCAAAAATATGACCAACACTAATCGGCAAGACTGAAAACTATGTTAAATGTTCTAGTGGTTCTACCTATTGATACCTCGACTCCATTTAATAGGATTCGAACTGAATCCCTGTAGTGACAAGGCCTAGCACAAGACAAGCCACATTACGGTGCTGGCTGGCATTTGGGGCAGAAGTAGGTGCCGCGACCGCGCACTGTGATGCGCTCGATGGGAGTGCCGCAGACAGGGCAATTTTGGCCTCTCCCGTGGGCAACCTTGAATTCAAAGTGGGCGGTGCCTGTGGTACCATCGGGGCGATAGTAGTTTTCAATGCTGGCGCCTTTATGGCCAATCCCCGCTCGGAGCACCCGACGGATGGCTTTATGCAGTCGCCCTATTTCTATGTGTAATAGACTGGCGCCCGTTCTCAAGGGATGGATTTTGGCGGCAAAGAGGGCTTCATCAGCGTACATATTGCCGATACCGGCAATAAGATTCTGGTCGCAGAGTAAAGCCTTGATTGGTGCCTGACGCCTGGCCAGGAGTTTCTGTAAAAGTTCGGGGGTGAATTCCGGCTCCAGTGGCTCCGGTCCCAGCTCACCCACCACGCTCGTCTTATCCCTGACCAGCCGCATCAAGCCAAACTTGCGCGGGTCGCGGAAGAAAATATTCAGGCCCCCGCCCAGATGGATGATGGCTCTGGTGAATCTGGGCGGCTCCTGAGAATCGCGCCCGACCAGCAGCGACCCGCTCATTTTGAGGTGGATAATCAGCAAATCCCCCCGACTCAGACTGACCAGCAAATACTTGCCGCGCCGTGCCAGACTGCTAATCTTCTGGCCAGCGATGCGAGAGCAGAATTCCTCAGCGGAAGGCTGGCGGACAATTCCCTCCCAGAGCAGGGTTACGCCCTTGATGCGGCGCCCGATGACATAGGGCGAAAGTTCGGCCTTTATTGTCTCTACTTCAGGCAGTTCCGGCATTTAAGCTGTTTCCTCTGGAATTGTTTATTAACCTCACCCCCTGTGTCCCCCTCTCCTTGAGAAGGAGAGGGGGAAGGTGGTTTTTAAGAGAGGCTTTGCCTCTCTTTAGCTCTCCTTCCGTATTCCTCTCCCAAAAGGTGAAGGGGAAGGGTTTGTAAGAGGGACGAAGTCCCTCTTTAACGCTCTATGGGATAGAGAGGCGGAGCCTCTTTCTGCCTCTCCCCCGGGGAGTCTAAGAGGGGCGTTAGCCCCTCTTCAAACGAATTCTCCCCCTTCCCTTGGTAAGGGAAGGGGGTAAGGGGGATGGATTGCTAATAATCTTATTTCATCTCCCCCCAGTTCTGACCAATCTTGCTGTCCACCTTGAGCGGAATGATGAGCTTGAGCGCCGTGGACATTATTCTGGGGGCCAGCTCACGCATCTCCTCAAGCTCGGCCGCTGGCACTTCAAAGAGAAGCTCATCGTGCACCTGAAGCAACATCCGACTCTTTAGCTGGCGCGCCTGCATTTCACGGTGCAGGTTGACCATGGCCACCTTAATAATATCGGCCGAGGTGCCCTGCACCGGCATGTTGATAGCCATACGCTCAGCGGCTTCCCGTACCTGGCGATTAGTGGAATTGATTTCGGGGATGGAGCGCCGCCGACCCAGCAAGGTCTGGACATAGCCTCTTTCCCGCGCCTGCTGTTTGGTGACTTCCAGGTACTGCTTTACCCCGGGATACTTCTCAAAGTAGGCCGTGATGAACTGCGCTGCCTCTTCCCGCGACAATTCTGTGGCCTGTTCCAGTCCGTACTCGCTCATGCCGTAGATAACGCCAAAGTTGACGGTCTTGGCCACCCGGCGCATATCCGGGGTTACCTGTGGAGGCTCCACGCCGAAGAGTCGGGCGGCGGTGGCGGCGTGAATATCCTCATCGTGCCGGAAAGCTTCCAGCAGGCCCTGGTCTTGAGATAGGTGAGCTAAAGCCCGGAGGTCAATCTGCGAGTAATCGGCGCTCATCAGGAAGGAGTCGGGCGGGGCGATGAAGGCCTGCCTGACCTGTCTGCCCAGCTCACCCCGCACCGGGATATTCTGCAGGTTGGGGTTACTGGAGGAGAGGCGACCGGTAGCCGTTCTGGTCTGATTGAAGCTGGTATGCACCCGTCCGGTCTTGTGATTAAGCAGGCCGGGCAGGGCATCGATGTAGGTTGATTTGAGTTTGGATAACTGGCGGTACTCCAGAATGGGCTCAATTACGGGGTGCACCCCGCGCAGTTCCTCTAAAACCTCGGCGCCAGTGGAATAGCTGCCCCTCTTCCGCCGAGCCGGCAGCTTCAATTCCTGGAACAGCACCGCCGCCAGTTGCTGGGGCGAGTTGATATTGAACTGGTGCCCCACATTGTTGTATATCTCCGCCTCCAGCTTGAGTAACTGCTCGCCGAGCCGGTGGGCCATCTGCCGCAAAAGTTCGGTGTCTAGAGCGACCCCGCTCCTCTCCATGTCCACCAGCACCGGCACGAGGGGCATCTCAACATCGGCGAAGAGCGACCACAGCCCTTCTTTACGCAGTTCGGCATTTAGTAGCTCGGCGAGCTGTCCGGTCATGTCAGCATCAGCACAGGCATAGTCAGCCACCCGGGGAATTTCCACCTGTGACATGGAGAGCTGTTTGGCTCCTGTGCCGATGAGGGCGGTAATCGGCGTCATTTCCACGCCGAGTCGACTGAACGCCAGAGCTTTTAAGCCCAGCGATTTCTCGCTGAGCAGGTAGGCCGCCACCATGGTGTCAAAGGCGAGGTTATTAACGGCGACCCCGTACTCACCCAGGAGCGTCATATCGTAGTTGGCGTTGTGGGCCACCTTGGGCAGAGCACTGTCCGCCAGGACCGGCTTGACGCGGCTGATGACATAATCCAGCGGCAACTGTTCCATCTGTCCCAGCCCAACATGCCCGACGGGGATATAGTAAGCCTCGCCCGCTGCCGGCGATAGCGAGATACCGACCATCCGGGCGGACATGGCATCCAGGCCGGTGGCTTCTAGGTCAAAAGCCAGGGATTTAGCCAGAGCCAGCCGGGCCAGGAGGTCATCCAGAGCCGCGGTCGTATTGACAATATGGTAGTCGCCCCGAGGCGCCGGCTTGACCTGTACCCGGAGCATGGCCTCAGGAATTGTCTCTTCTACCTCGGCCAATTTCGCCAGCAGACTGGGAAAGCCCAGCTCCCGGAAAAGCTCGGTCACCTGGTTCCGGTCATAGCGGCTGACCTGGCAATCGTCCAGATTAAGCGTGACCGGAGTCCGGGTAACAATGGTAGCCAGTGTCTTGCTCTGGCGGGCCACAGCCTCATTCTCCCGCAGCAAGGCCTGGAGCTTGGGCGGCTGGACTTCATCAAGGCGAGCGTATATCTGGTCGATGGAGCCAAATTGCTGTACCAGCTTAACGGCCGTCTTCTCGCCGATGCCGCGCACACCGGGGATGTTATCGGAGGGGTCGCCCACCAGTGCCTTGAGGTCGGCGATATGCTCCGGCTTGACGCCGTACTTCTCGCTCACGGCATTTTCATCATAGAGGGTGGTATCGCTGAAGGTGCCCCTGGGTTTAGGATAGAGCACCTTAACGCTGGGCGAGACCAGTTGCATGGTATCGGCGTCACCGGTAACGATGACCGTCTCGATACCCTGCTCGCTGGCCTGGCGGCTGAGTGTCCCCAGGACATCATCGGCTTCAAAGCCGTCAATCTCAAAGATGGGAATGTGGAAGGCCTCCACCAACTGCCGGACCCGGCCCAGTTGGTTGACCAGCTCATCCGGGGTCTTGGGACGCTGTGCCTTGTACTGGTCGAACATCTGGTGACGGAAGGTGGGTCCCGCTTTGTCAAAGGCGATGGCGTAGTGGGTGGGTTTGAGCTCATTGATAGCCTTGAGCAGCATCAGGGCAAAGCCGTAGACGGCGCTGACGATTTCGCCGGACTTACTGGTCAGTGCCTTGGTGTTCTGAAAGGCATGAAAAGCACGGTGGACAACAGCATTGCCATCAAAGAGCACCAGCCTGGGGTTGTCCATAGGGTTATTATAACAGAGGAGGGTGCTTCAGAGATAGGTCAAAAATGAGATTGTTTCGTAACCCATCTCCCATACGGTGTCTGCAGGGCAACCACCATATGTGTGTCTAAGAGGGCGAAGCCCTCTTTCTGTTATCCTTCCCGCTCTCCATTCTTGATTCTTGGAGAGGGGGACCCAGGGGGTGGGGTCTAAACCAGAACTAGAAATCCGCCAGCCGGCCTTTCCTCAGGGGCTTCAAGAAAGAAGTATCGTTGTGCCGGTTAAGGACGAACTGACCGTTCTCACAGATGAAGGTGGTGATACCGCAGGTGTCCAGCCGGATGTTCCAGAAATGGGAGTCATCCAGGCCCAGCAGGGCACAGATTAAGACCTTGTTCACCACGCGGTGGGATACCAGAACCACCGCGCCTTTATGCCTGGCAATGACTTCATCCACCACTTTGACAGCTCTTGCCCTGACCTGGCCCAGGGTCTCGCCGCCGGGTAGAGTCACCCGTTCGGGGTGGTTCGCCCACTCCGCATAGAGTCCCTGGTACTTTTCGCTCACTTCCTGACGGGATAAACCCTGCCACTGCCCGAAATCCAGGTCATTCAGGCCAGCCGCAATTTGCACCTCAAGATTGTGATAGCGGGCGATGGCTTGGGCCGTGTTTAGAGCTCGCTTCAGGGGGCCGGAGTAAATCGCTTCAATCTTAACCCTGCTCAGATACTTCCCCAGAAGCTCAGCCTGCTTCCATCCGGTCTCACTGAGGTCAATATCAATGCGGCCGCGGAATATCTCGCCGATATTCCACTCGGTTTCGCCGTGCCTGACCAGAATAAGCTCCAACCTCACCCCCTCAGTCCCCCTCTCCTTTCAAGGAGAGGGGGAGGAGATTTATAAGAGGGGCTTACGCCCCTCTTTACGCCCCGAATAACTACTTCAGAAGGGACGAAGTCCCTCTCAAACTCTTTCCTTCACCGCTCTCTATTGTTGAATCTAATAAGCCGGCTGATGGCCCGGGCAGCCGTTTCCATCGTGGGATAGACGGCAATTCCAGCCTTGAGTAACCGGTCACGAGCCTCAAACACGGCTGAGACAGTCCCCAGATGCTCGCCGGCGTAAAGGACGACGGCCAGCGGCTTGGGCAAGGTGGGTACGGTGGTAATCAGAGCTTCCGCTGCCTTCAATAGCTGCTCCCGCATCTCAGCCTGCCGCCCGCCGTAAATATCTGGGGCAATATGGCTGATAATGAAGTCTATCTGCGGGTCAGCGGCGACAATCTTGAGCCCGCGGACATAGAAGTCGGCGGCGCTAACAAGGCTCTGGGCTGTCTCCACCGGATTGCGCACGGTAGCGCCCGCCTCGGGGATAATCTCTTCCAGCTGCTGCCGCGTCTCCGGCAGGAAGGGAGGCACTTTCAAGCCAGCCTGTTCGCAGATATCGGTGGCAATCACTCCGAGTCCCCCACCTCGCCCCACAATGCCCACCCTTCGACCTCTGGGGCAGGACACCCGCAGCCAGGCCAGCGCTACATCCGCCATCTCTTCCAGGGATTCTACCCGAATTACCCCGGTCTGTTTGAAGAAGGCCTCCCAGACTGAAACTGACCCGGCCAGAGAAGCCGTATGAGAGGCAGCGGCCTCCGCCCCGCCATCGGTCAGCCCGGCCTTCATAATTATGACAGGCTTGGACGATAGGCACTGTCTGACCGCAGACAGAAAGCGCCGCCCGTTTTTGACACCCTCAATATAGCAGCCGATAATCCCGGTCTCGTCATCGCCAGCCAGATACTCCAGGAAGTCGGGGGCATCCAGGTCAAGGGCGTTGCCGTAGCTGATGACCTTGCTGAAGTGAATCCCGCGGTCGTTGGCGAGAAAAACAAAACGGGTGGCGCCAGCACCGGTTTGGGAGACAAAGGCCAGCTTACCCGGCTCCCGGGCAAAGCTTGAATTGAAGGTCAGGCCACCGGCCGGATAGTAAATCCCCATGCAGTTCGGGCCGATGACCCGGACATTCCCGCTTCGGGCAATTGCCGCCACACTCGCCTCCAGCCGTTTCGCCTCCTCCTTGCCTGTCTCGCTGAAACCGGCGGTAAAAATGTGGGCTATTTTCACTCCTTTGGCCGCGCAGTCCTGCATAATCTGGGGCGTCAGACGCGCCGGAATATTGAAAATGGCGTAGTCTACGGTGTCGGGAATATCCCTGACACTGGGATAAGCCTTGAACCCGCTTATCTCAGTGGCCCGGGGGTTGATGGGGTAAATACGACCGGAATAGCCGAATCTGAGCAAGCGAGCGACCCAGCCCGCCTCTGGCGGGCCACTGGCGGAAGCGCCGATAATAGCAATTGACCTGGGGTGGAAAATGTCATCCAGCGGATGCCGGTTCTCCAGGGACAAAGCCTTGCCTCCTCAAAGAAAAACTTATCCCTTGTTCTTCCCAGTTTTTTCTATCTTCTCAACCTCAATGGTGCACTCGGTGACGAGGGCAGCAAAGGCGCCGAGCGCCGCCAGCAATGGTGCGGTCAGAATCGCGATTGCTGCCGCCGGCGCTCCGATGCTCAGCGGAATCTCCAGCACTACCCGCCCTTCGTGCAGGACACGCACCCGGCGGATATTGCCCTCGCGAATGAGTTGCTTCACCTTCTCCACCAACTGGCTGCCTGAAACCGTGAATTTTTCTTCCGTCGCCATTTTTAAACCTCCCGGCTTCGCCACGACACTACTGCATATTAGATAAGTCGCCTATACGGTGTCAAGCCACCCCGATTTGGCTGGACTTATCGGTGGAAATGGGGTATAATTAAGTATTGAATGGTGGACTAGGGAGAGTATAGCCGATATGAGTGTATTGGTTCCTGCGACGAGGAGCAGCACAAAATAAGAAGCACTGAGTTGATGCTCGGTGCTTCTTAAGTTTAAGGGGGTGCGGTCATGCAGTCGAGTTTGATTGGCAAGATTGAAAAGGCCAAGCGCTATGCCCAGGAAAAAGAGAGAGTCACCTTTTCTCAGCTTTCGGCTAAATTCCGCGGGGAGAATGACGAATATACCATCAGCTATGAAGACGGCCAGTGGCATTGCTCCTGCCGCTTTTTCTCACAGTGGGGACTCTGCAGTCACACCATGGCCCTCGAGCAAATCCTGCACGATATGCTCCCCAGAGAGGCATTGACAACAAAATTTGACAACCCCTGAGTTGACGCCCCCATACCCAACTCAGAGCGACCAGATTACGCTATTTGACCCGCTGCAGTTCAATAGTCACGGCGTTGTATCGGTCCATGCATTCAAGCTGGACTTTGTCTGGGTCGCCCCATGGGTACTTGCCGCCGAACTGAAGCATAATGATGCTGGGGAAGACATCGTGGTAGAAGAAGCCGCAAAGTCCGGCAGTATTGTGTCCGCTCAGCTCCAGCTTGTCCCCGACCTTATGTCCCCAGCTACAGGTCCCCTTGACCGATTTTATGGTGCCGATAACCTTATACCCAATCTGTTCCGCCATAAAGTTTACCCCCTTGGCCATTATCCTGCGTCCATTATACTACCAATCGCGAACTGTCCCTATACCACTTTGCGCTTCCACCGGCCGAATCGGAAATAAAGGGTGTAGGCTATGGCACCGGCAACCATCCCCCCCACGATGGCCCAACGCACGCCGTAGACCTCGAGTCCGGTAAAACGGGAAAGGAAATAGGCCAGAGGAAGCTGGATGAGCCACATTGTCGAGATACTCACCAGCATCGGTGGCATAGTATCGCCCGACCCGGATATACACTGCTGGAGCACTACCGCGAGCCCCATCACCATATAGCCGGCAGTGGCTATCCTGAGAAAAGTGGCCCCAATGGAAACCACGCCCGGGTCAGAGCTGAAGATGCGGACGAAGACTTCAGCCCAAATCAGTATCGCCGCTGAGCAAAGGAGGATAAAACCCTCCACCATACCCGCGGCGAGCCAGCCAGTTTTCTGCGCCCGCGCCGGCTCTTTTGCGCCCAGATTCTGGCCAACAAGCACTCCGGCCGCCACTCCGAGGCCCCACGACGGCATGAAAATGATATTCTCAATCCTCTGGTTGAGACTGTGGGCAGCAACGGCCAGCGTACCAAAGGGGGCTACCACCGACATGAGGATGAACTGGCCTAGGTTCGTCTGCATGCCCATCACCGAGGCCGGCAGGCCAACCCTTATCATTCGCCAGGTAATGCCCGGGTCAAGACGAAAGCGCCTGAATGACAGGCGAAGTCGTGAGCGACCGGTCATAAGAATCCAGAATCCGATTCCGGTGCCAAGACTCTGAGAGATAACGTTAGTGAGTGCGGCACCCCGCACGCCCAGCCGTGGGAATATCCACCAGCCGAAAATAAGGAATGGCGAAAGTGCGATATGAAGCATTCTAAAGACGAAGGCTATCTTCATCGGCGTCATGGTGTCGCCTGAAGCCTGCATGGTACCATCTGTCATCATGCGAAAAGACATGGCTATCATGCCAATGAACTGAATGCGCAGGTAAGCGGCGCCCAGGTCAATAACCTCCGGCGTTAACCCGACCAGCGCCAGGATACCCTCGGCAAAGAAAATGCCGATAATGGCCAGAATTACTGACGAGGCAGTACCAACAACCACAGCCTGTTGGGCAATGCGGTTGGCACTGTCTTCATCCCCGGCCCCGATGGCCCGGGCCACCATCGCCCGCAAACCCATGAACAGCCCCATCAGCGCCGCTTGCACGAGCATGACGGCGATGCCGGACACCCCAACGGCGGCAATGTCTGCCGCACCCAGCCTCCCCACCCAAATCATATCAATGGTAGGCCCGATCATATTCAGGCTATAGGAGACAATCATCGGCCAGGAGAGAGAAAGAAGGTTGCGCAAGATGCTTCCCTTCGTCCAGTCCCGGCTGATGGAAGCCCCTTTTGTTTCTTGGTAAGCCACCGCTTGTTTTCTCACCTATCTCTGAGCCCCTCTAAAAAGATTGCGTGCAAAGATAGGTGTCTTGCCTTCTCCCGTGCACTCTATTTTCTATTATATCCGTTTTCGCTTCCACCGGCCCAATCGGAAATAAAGGGTGTAGGCTATGGCACCAGCGGCGATATTGGTGACGATGGCCCAGCGCACACCGTTAACACCGAGGTCCGTGATTCTGGGGAGGAACCAGGCCAGAGGCAGGAGCACCAGCCACATGGTGACCATGCTCACTATCATCGTTGGGATGGTGTCGCCTGAGCCAGAGATGCAATTTTGCAGCACAGTACTGAAGCCCATAACCGCGTAGCCGGCCGCGGCTATCCGGAGGAAGGTGCCTCCCATCTCCACCAGGGCCGGGTCGCTGCTGAAAACGCGGATTATGTGTTCGGCTCCGAGCAGTATGGCGAGGGCACACACGAGCAGGAAACCTTCGACGATACCGGTGGCCAGCCAGGCGCTCCTTTGTGCCCTCTCCGGCTGGCGGGCGCCAAGGTTCTGGCCAACGAGCACGCTCGCACCCATCCCGAGTCCCCATCCCGGCATCGTGACCACCATCTCTACCCTCTGAATGAGAGAGTGGGCGGCTACCGCGACGGTACCAAAGGGGACAATTATCCACATCAAGACCATTGAACCGAAGTTTCTTTCTACGCCCATGATAAGGCCGGGCAGGCCAATTTTCACCATGCGCCAGATTATGTCCCAATCAAATCTGAAATGCCTGAGGGAGGGACGCAAGCGGGAGCGACCGCTGAAAAGGAGCCACAGGCCGGCGCTCATGCCGCCGGTCTCGGTAATCACCTGACTGAGGGCAACGCCCATAACGCCAAGCTGGGGGAATACCCACCAGCCGAAGACGAGAAAGGGGCAAAGCGCCACCTGACTAAGGCGGAAAACGAGGGCTACCTTCATCGGGGGGACGGCGTCACCGGAGGCCTGCATGACATTTATGGCCATCAGCGAGAAGGCCATTGGTGTCCAGCTAATGGCCGCAATACGCAGGTAGGTGGCCCCTTCGGCGACGACCTCTGGTTGAAGTCCAAAGAGGCCAAGAATCCGCTCCCCTAGGAAGACGCCGATGGAGGTCACCATCAGCCCGTAGCCAAGGCTGATAACGAAGGCCTGACCCGCGGCATTGTTGGCCGCGGCGATTTCCCCGGCGCCGACAAAGCGGGAGATTACAGCTCTGGCTCCGGTAGTGAGGCCAAGCATAGCCGAGAGGGCCATCAGAACGGCAATGCCAGCCACCCCTACCCCGGCAATGGAAGCTGGCCCCAGCCTCCCCACCCATATCATGTCAATCGTCTGGCCCACCATGTACAGACTGCCGCTTATCATCATCGGCCAGGAGAGCGTCAGGAGATTACCCAGAATACTGCCTTTGGTCCAGTCCCGACCAAACGCCGCTGCTTGCTCGGCCGGGCGTTCCGTCTCTTCCATGGTGAGTGGTCGCTCCTTTTCGGGGGTCATGCGGTCAAACCCAGGGTTTTCGCCTGCTCAATGGCCCCCGCCACGACGAACAAAGAGCCGGTAATACAGATTAGGTCATTATCTTTCGCCATAGTCAGCGCCAGGCGCAGGGCTGTAGAGATATCATCCGTGGCCTCGGTTTTAATGCCGTGCCGATTGAACTCGGCCACCAGCGGGGCAGCGGCCATCGCCCGGGGATGAATCGAACGGGTGACAATTACTCTGTCAAACAGCGGCACCAACTCCGCGACTATGCCGGCTATGTCTTTATCGGCCGAGGTTCCGATAATAAGGATGGCCCGGTCAAACCTAAAATACTGCTGGAGCGCCTCCCTCAGCTTGCCGGCCGAGTAGGGGTTGTGGGCGCCATCGGCCACCACCAGCGGATGGGGGTTGAGAACCTGGAGCCGCCCTGGCCAGTTCACCCGTGCCAGACCGCGCGCCAGGCTATCCCGGGGCACACGATAACCCTTATCAACCAGGACCTCAAGAGCCGCCACCGCCGTGGCGGCGTTTTCCAGTTGGTACACACCCAGTAATGGGATGGTTAACTCATAGCTGCCCAGCCGGCCCTTCACTCTGAGGCTTTGCCGGGTGGCGTCGAAGCCGAGCCTCTGCCAGGTGACATCAGTGCCCACCTTGATTAGCTTGGCCTGGGAATCCCGGGCGGTCTGCTCAATCACCCTCATGGCCTCGTCAGCCTGGGGCGAGGTCACCACAACTCCCTTGGGCTTGATGATGCCGGCCTTCTCCGTGGCAATCTCCCGCAGAGTGTCACCCAGCACCTCCATGTGGTCGTAGCTGATAGAGGTAATAACGGCCACCTCCGGTTTAATGACATTGGTGGCATCAAGCCGGCCACCCAGTCCCACCTCAATTACCTGAAAATCCGCCGCTTTCTGCGCAAAATAGGCAAAGCTCAGCGCCGTCATTATCTCAAAGGTGGTCAACAGGCCGTAAGTGGCTTTCTCGTTGACCACAGTAACCTCCGGCTTGAGCCGGTCCACCAGAGCCACCACCTCGTCATCAGCGATTAACTGGTCATTAACCCGGATGCGCTCGTTGAAGGTTATCAGATGCGGCGAGGTGTATAGCCCGGTAATATGGCCAGAGGCGGTGAGAGCTGAGGCAATCATGGCGGCCACACTGCCCTTGCCCTTGGTACCGGCAATGTGGACTGACCTGGTCTTGAGATGGGGATTGCCGAGGCGCGCTAACAGCTCATCCATCCGCCGCAGGTCATAGAGGGTAGCATCCCGCAGGCGGGGCTCCCTTTCATAATCAACAAAGCTGTAGATATAATCTAAAGCCTGCTGATAGCGACTATCTATCATCTGGTCTGGCACTACCTCAACACGAGTGAAGCAATTATAACACCGCCACCCACCCCCAACAACCGAGAGAATTCAGGTCGTTTAGTAATCCATCCCCCCGCCTGCCAAAGCCTTGTGCGGCCTGCTTGCGCTAAAGCTTCAGCGAAGGCAAGCGGGCAGGCCTGACCCCCTTCCCTTGAAAAGGGAAGGGGGGAAAAGTAAAAAAGAGAGGCGAAGCCTCTCTTAGATACTCCAGAAACACGGCAAGACAAGCTATCCGTCGCTATTCCACAATAGGCCCTTCTAAGTATATAATAGATGCTCCCACGTCATAATGAAATAGTGGACGAACTAGCCAGGAAAATATGTCGAGATTTGGACATTCCTTTCCCTAAGTAGAGGGGGGTGACATTAAATGCAATATAGAGCAGTTATCAAAAAAAGTGATGGCTGGTGGATTGGCTGGCTTATAGATTTACCGGGAGTAAACGCCCAGGAAAGAACTAAAAAGAAGCTAATAGAGTCATTAAGAATTGGTGCCGAGGATATGCTAAACACTCCCTTTGAGTCAACCGCCGAGGAACAACCAGTCAAGATAGAAGTCTAACTCACCCGATTGATGTTGTTGGTTCGAATCCAGCCTGCGCTACAAAGAGACAATGGAACGGGCATCTAAGAGGGGCGAAGCCCCTCTTAGATGCCCCCTCTCCTTTGAAGGAGAGGGGGACAGGGGGTGAGATTTATAAAGACTACTTGCCCTTCTTGGTCGGGCCGAGGGTCTGGGATAGTTCCTCAAAGAGCTCGCGCTGGCGCTTGGTCAGGGTCTCCGGAGTAACGACCT
>CAYGYD010000044.1:0-13472 GCA_964354005.1 uncultured Dehalococcoidales bacterium
TACCGCTGGGATTGCTGGCGGTGGCCACCCCTCTAGACCAAGCCGGTTATAAGGTGAGAATTCTCGAACAAAGGCTTCACCCTGACTGGGAAGGAAGCCTGCTGGAGCACCTGAAAACACGGCCAATATGTGTTGGCGTGACCGCCATGACTGGCTCCCAGCTCTGGTGGGCTCTCAGAGTCTCCGAACTGGTGAAGCAAAACAGCGATGTGCCGGTGGTCTGGGGTGGTGTCCATCCCAGCCTGCTGCCGCGGCAGACTCTGGAGAACCCTTATATCGATATCGTGGTGCAGGGGGAAGGGGAGGAGACCTTTTTTGAACTGGTCACAGCGCTGAGCAAACATCAACCCCTGGCTCAGGTAAAAGGCATCTGGTACAAGGATGGCGGTCAAATCAAACAGAATCCTCCCCGTCCCTTTATCGACCTGAACCAGCAGCCGCCCCTGGCCTACCACCTGATTGACTTAAAGTCACACATGGTGAGCGTTTCGGGCCGGGATGCTCTTCGCTTTGAAACCAGCCGCGGTTGCCCGTTCAGTTGCACCTTCTGCTACAACAATTCCTTTAACCATCGCCAATGGCGAGGCCTCACTGTGGAACAGACACTGTTGCGCATGAAACGCGCCCTGGCCGAATTCGGCGTTAAGGGATTCTCCTTTAGTGACGACAACTTCTTTGCCGACCCCGACCGCGCCCACCAGATTTTGGAAGGGGTGGTGCGTGAGAAACTGGATATCTTCTGGGGCAAGGGAGATGTACGCCTCGACCTGCTGACGCGAATGGATGATGACTTCCTGCGCCTGATGGAGAGAAGCGGCTGCCTCTCGTTGGTCATCGGCGTTGAGTCTGGCTCGCAGCGGATGGCTGACCTGCTCCGGAAAGAGATAGAGGTAGACCAGGCCATCTGGGTGAACCGCCGGCTGGCACAATACAGGATTCAGCCGCGCTATCTCTTTATGGTTGGTGCGCCGGGTGAAACGGAGAAAGACCTGGCCGAGACGGCCTCCCTGATGTTGAAGCTGGTAAAGGAGAACCCGAAGGCGGCCAATGGTGTCCAGATATTCGTGCCCTATCCCGGCACCGAGCTTTTTGATACGGCGGTACAGAACGGACTCTCGGTGCCTCAGAAACTGGAGGACTGGATTCCCTATAGCTGGATTAACCGCCGCCTGAACTATCCGTGGCTAACACCGGATAGAAGGAGCTTGCTCCGAATGCTGTCTTTCTGTGGTATATTTCTGGCCCAGGACCGGAGCATGACGATGTTCTCGTACATCTCCCCTCTTGTCTCGGCTGTGGCCCGGGTCTACTACCCCATCGCCCGGGCCAGGGTGAGCGGGCTTCATCATCGGTTTTTGCTGGAACTGAGAGCGGCGGAGTGGCTGGGTTTTCGGGGCTACTGAGCTTCAGGCATTACTTGGTGAATATCCCATGAGAGTCAAATGCCACCGGGTATCCAAGGAATTCAAGACCAAGAACGGGGCCGTTTCTGCCCTGCAGGATGTCAGCTTCCAAACGGAAGAGCAGGAATTTTTGTGCTTGCTTGGCCCCAGTGGTTGCGGCAAGACCACACTGCTTCGCCTGATTGCCGGACTTCTGGAACCCACTACCGGCGAAATCACCTTCGATGGTGCCAGGTCTGGAGACGCACTGCCCACGGCTCTGGTGTTTCAAGAACACGGAATTTTCCCCTGGATGAATGTCATTGGCAATGTCTGTTTTACCCTAGAAGTGCGCGGCATAGCCAAAAGCGAGAGGTATCGCCAGGCGATGCCTTTGATTGACCGGCTGGGCTTGACCAACTTCATACACAGTTACCCTTATCAGTTATCTTCGGGGATGAAGCAGAGAGTTGGTCTGGCGCGGGCTATGGTCAGCGGCGCGGAGATGTTGCTGATGGACGAGCCCTTTGCTGCTCTCGACGCTCAAATGAGGCTTATTTCACAGCAGCAATTGCTCGAGATACATCACGACTATCACAAGCCTGTGGTCTATGTCACACACGACATTGATGAGGCATTGTTACTGGCTGACCGCATCATACTGATGACCGCTCGGCCGGGCGGCATCAAGACTGAAATCGCAGTGAGATTCCCCCGACCGCGTGACCGGAATGGCGAGACGGTTCAGGCATTGGCCAGGTTGAAAATGGAAATCTGGCGCCAGATAAAAGAGGAGGTGGAAATAGGCCAGGAGTCGATTTCACGATGAGGATACCAGGGTGGTTGCGGTTTAGGCGGGAAATATGGCTTTCAGTTACTTCTATTCCTGTTCTTCTGCTCTTGTGGGAGATGGCGGTCGACCTGGGGTGGGTCAAGTCGCCATTTCTGCCATCGCCGTGGACTATAGCCAAGTCCGCTTTCCAGCTCGCCGCTAGCGGCGAGCTGGGCAGTCACCTCTGGATAACGCTGGCCAGAATGTTTGCCGGATTCCTGGCCGGAGCCGTCCCCGGTCTGATAATCGGGCTGGCCATGGGCTGGTCGCGGACATTGCGGGCGCTCCTCGACCCGGTGGTGTCAGTGGTGTATCCTTTACCTAAAATCACCTTACTGCCGCTGGCGATGCTGCTTATCGGCATTGGTGAGCAGGCAATGCTTTTTGTCGTGGCTTTAGCCGCTCTCTTCCCGGTGCTGATTAACTCAATTGCTGGCGTGCTCAATATTGAGCCACTCTACTTTGAGGTTGCTCAGAACTACGGTGCCAGCCGGTGGCAGACTTTCACCAAGGTAATACTGCCGGGAAGCCTGCCGATGGCTTTCGCCGGCATTCGTCTGGCACTGGGACTGGCCTTACTCTCCACCGTGGTGGTGGAGCTAGCTATTGCCACCAAGGGCCTGGGGGCAATGCTCTGGCTGTCCTGGGAGACCCTGAGGATTGAAAGAATCTATGTGGGGATCGGCGTCATTGCCATCCTTGGCCTCCTACTGAATCCCCTGGTGCAATTGCTGGCCCGACGCCTAATCCCATGGAAAGATGAACAATGAGGAGAAAACAACGGAGCTGCCAGTGGGAAAGAACCGAGTTGCCATAATCCTGCCGGCCCTTAATGAAGCCCCGACCATCGGCAAGGTGCTGGATGAGATTCCCAAACCAGCCCTGGAACAAGACGGCTACCAGGTCGAGGTGGTGGTGGTCGACAGCAATAGTCGCGACGAGACGGCCCAGATTGCCCGAGACAAAGGGGCGCGACTCATCTCGGCACCAGGAATAGGCAAGGCGAGAGCAGTGCGGACGGCGCTGGCTTCCATTGAGGCTGATTTCCTCATTATGCTTGACGCCGACTACACCTATCCCGCGACTTACATTCCTGAGATGCTACGGATTATGCGCTCGGGTTGTCCGGTGGTTGTTGGCTCTCGACTGCGTGGACAGCGCGAGAAAGGAGCCATCAGACGGCTCAATCTGATTGGCAATGTCCTGCTTACTTCGCTGGCTAACATTCTTTACGGGACGCGGATAAGCGACCTCTGCACCGGCTACTGGGGCATGAGGCGAGAGGTTATCCCGGAGCTGGAACTCCGCACCGGTGGCTTTCAGCTGGAAGCCGAGATTTTCACCCAACTGGCCAAGAAGGGCTACTCAATCGCGGAAGTGCCTATTTTTTACCGACGACGCCCGAGCAAAGCGAAGCTCAACCGTGTCCGCGATGGAGTCAGGATAGCCTGGTTGTTAGTGTCGCGGAGATTTTAGCGGTGGTTGATGCCGATGACAAACCCGGACCTGATATCAGTGATAACTCCGTCCTTTACGACCGCTCGGCTTAAGGATGTCGCCGAGTTACTGGACAGCGTCCAGGCGCAGACCTATCACAATATCGAAGTAATTGTTGTCACCGAAAGGCCGGCGGAGCTGGCTGATGTCATTCGGAAGTATGTTGAGGAGAAAAACTACCCCAGGGTACGGGTGCTATACAATGAGCAGGAGCCGGGTTCTTATGCCGCCAGAAATCTGGGCGTCCAACAGGCACAAGGCGATATTCTAGCTTTTATTGATGATGACGCTTTGCTACTACCTGACTGGGCGGAAGAAACGGTCAAGGCCTATGCCGAAGATGACTCAATTATTGGTCTCACCGGCCCGATTCTGCCGCAATGGGCTGAGGATTCCATGTCCTGGTTCCCCAGAGAGCTCTACTGGATTTTCTCCTGCACCTATTGGGACTGGAGCGAAGAAACCCAGGTAAGAAATGGCTATGGCACCAACATCTCCTTCCGGCGCGAGGCCTTTGACCGCTGTGGCCTTTTTATCAATAGCCTCGAGGCCAAGGAACACCGGGGCAGTGACTGGCAGAGGCCGGGCGCTAAGGAGACGGAATTCTCCCTGAGAGTCACCCGCACAACAGGCAAACGCATAATCTACCACCCGAGGATTGGAGTCAAGCATAAGGTCTATCACTACCGACTGTCTACCGGTTTTATTATCCGCCGAGCCTACTGGGAAGGATATGCCAAGGCTCTGCTTAATCGGTGGTATCATTCTAGCCAGAGAGAAGTCCTGTCTACTGAGTATGGCCTTCTGCGGCGCATTCTGTTCCGGGCCCTGCCGCAAAGCCTTGGCCTTCTGTTCCGACGCCCGGCAACCGGCCTGCGCCGACTCTGGGTTTTTGGGTTGACCCTCGGCTCAGTGGCGACCGGTTACGCTTCTTACATGCTGGGCAGTCTGCCGAGGGCTCGGCCACGAGCCACGGGTTAAGCTTCAAACCTGGCGCCACAATAATAAAAGTGATGGCTGAGATCGCGGTAAAGGGGAGCCGCCAAAAACTGCTCTGGTTTCTGCTTGGGGATATTTATATTTACAGCCTCGTTGATTGTCCTAAAAATATAAAGCTAGACCACTTTAATCTCGCTGCCGATGTCAAGCCACACTTCAGTGAACGTATAGGCGTGGACTTCATCTTTGTCCACCAGGTAGGCAATGAAGCTACCCAAGTCATCCGTCTTGCCTTCAGAGCAGTACTGGGAAAGAAGAGGAAATATACGTGGGGGCAAAACATAAATGGCCGTAGCAATGAGGCTGGACTCGGGTTGTTTTGGCTTTTCTTCAAACCTAACTATCTTGTATCCTTTAAGTTCAACAACTCCGAACGCGGTTGCTTTGCTTTTGTCGCCAATATCACAAACAGCTACCAGAGTATTCTTGCCATTAAAAGCGGCAATGAATTTGGATAGGTCAAATTCAAAGTAGTTATCACCAGCAATAACCAGAAGGTTCTCGGTGATGTTTTTGCTGCCAACCCAGAAATTTAATGAGCCGATGGCTCCTTTTTTCTGTCCTTCTGTGGAGACATCTTCAACGCAGATTTCCGCCTGCCTATCTGTGCCTTTCTGCCACTGGCGAAAAGCGGCTTCGAAATTTTTGCTGCAGGAAACAAAGATATCAATACCCCGGGGAACCTTATTTACGATATGAGTTAGAAGCGGTTGTCCTTTGTATTCGAGCAGGGCTTTAGCTTTATTGGTAGTCAAAGGATAAAGCCGGGTGCCAAAGCCACCAGCCAGAATCGTACACTTCATATGTCACTTCTGATATTCAAAGATTTTTACCGCCGGAACCCTACCGACACCCGCATACATTACAAAACTGTCAGAGCTGTAAATCAGCTTGTAATGTCTAAGTTCTTCCAAAGGCACTGGACTATTAAAGGGGTTGGGACTGCCTATAGCGTAATTGCCCGATTTCTGTCCTGCGACATAGGAGGTTGCCTCTTCATAAGTAGTGAAAGACCAGGAACCGATGACTTGCTTGTAATGGATACCTTCCCCAGTCATCTTTTCTTCGTAGGAGATTACCATGCACTCTTCAGGAGTCACCGCTTTGCCATCAAAATTATAGAGCCTGACGGCTAAGGAGCGGTAATATTCGGGATAATAGAGCAACCGTACTGGCTCGAGCTGGCCATCTTTCGGCTGATAATAGTAACTGTAAAATTCTTCCGTTTGCCTGCCGGCAAATGCCACCACGCCGAAAAATTTTGCCATTACCGTAGCATTGTCAATGATTGTATACCTTGCACCGAGCTCATCCATCATTTTGTTAGCTGAAGTCTCATCCTGAGCGATGAAGAATTCACCGGCCTCTGACGCCCCTTGCTGGAAGGGATTTGAAATAGGTATTCGGTGAGCGATACGGGTTATCCAGTGTCCATAATCCCACCAAGCCATGATACCGTAAGCAGACTCGGGATACTCATACTTCACTTTCCATGGAAGTCGTGGATACAGCTTGTAATAGGCGTCAGGACTGCCGAAGGGCTCCGGGGTATTTTCCCTTAGCCAAGAGAGAGCACTACACCAAGCATCACTAGGAGCGAAGGGTGCCATACTGGCAGTACTAATTGTCTGTTTAATATTAGGGAAAAAGACAAGGAAAAAGACGACTATTACCCATAGGCTGATACTTGCATAAGTGACGGTGGGGCGGAAGCCTGCTTCCCCCCGCTTTTTCAAATTCGCTCTTCTCCTCTTTGCTCTTCTGGGTGATTGCGCAGACCGGGCCGTAGGTTCCTCAAAGCCAGAAAATTCAAGGATTTGCCATGACATGTAGTCAGTGCTTTTATTCCCAAAATAGTCGATAATGAACCGAATTACATAGTAGATAAGAAATGACAAATAGCCGGTAAGTAAAGCCACATTGACAGCGAAGTAGTAGGCGAAGCGGCGCTGAGCGAAAGTAGCTGCCAGTATTATTAGGCTCCATACCACCAAGAGACTTTTATCGGCACTACCGCGCTTAACGACAAGGTAGATTAGGAAGCCGAGAGAGATAAAACTGAGGAAAAACCCAGTAGCAAAATTGCCCCACACAAGTTGAAATGTGAACTTACCCCCAAGGAACAGGATGGGCCTCACCTCGAGGATAGTGAGGGAAGCGCCTTCTGGTGTGAAGATGTTGAATCTTCTTATCGCTGAGCTGACTAATTCTGGAGTAATCATATAAAAGATGGCTAGCCCAGCTAATCCAAGCACAACCAAAATCAATGGGTAGTAAGCCCGCTTTATTCTCTTGCTTACCATTGCTCTTGAGATTCCGCTCGAAACCAGAGGTATCAGGATAGCAACGAGCAATGAAGGCAGATAGAGCGAATGAACCCAGGTTTGGGGTAGTAAGGGTAAGCTGAGCGCCAAAGCTACAAGCCAGGATACGGTACCCACAATGCCTAGGTAGTCAGAGCTTTCTCCCTTGACATTGTCGAGGATGAACTGAATTATAAAATAAACGGAGATGATGAAGACAAAGAATAACCCGCCTACCCAAGAGAGCAGGTAGATTCCTAGAAAAATGCCGGTAAGCAAGCTGTAAGCAAGGGGTCTAGTAATAATCAGCCAATCCCGGCGCCTTATGTGGTTGAAGGTTAGTTGTCTTTCCCGGGCAGATTTTATTGCCAGAATCAGAAAAAGGATAGATATAGTGCTAAACAGTGTTTCGGCAACATGGTGGTCGGTGAAACCGAGTATCGATCGAGTCAGAAATTCGCCGGGCAGTATGGCGATTAAGCCGGCGGAGATGATGCCGGCCCAGCGATTAAATAGCTCTTTGCCGATGAAATAAACGGGAATAACAGTTAGCGCACCCAAGATGGCGGGAAAATAGACACCGACAGCATCGATTGTGTGTGGGGTTGGTGAACCCAGGCTAACCATCCAGATTATGCCGGCAAGAAGCCAGTCAAACAAGGGAGCCCAGCCGACAGGAGCACCACTGGGATAAGAGGTATAAGGGTCAAAGGCAAGGAAATGCGGAAAGTTACGGAGTAGGTTATCTACTAGACGCATATGGTAGTAGGCGTCTGCTTCAGCAAACTTTGTCCAGTCACCGCTGAAGACCGAGTCATAAGGCAGGGCGACTCGGATGTAGAGGGCAATGCCAAAGAATAGGCCTAGTAGAATGGTAAAAACAAATAGTGGGGGAAACTTACCTTGTCTCATGCTAGTCGCATTGTTGCCCTTCATGGCCTCGCTGGCAAATTGTGTCGTTTTCAAAATAATAGTCTTGTGCCCAAAATCTGTCAAGCTGCCGGCTCTCTTCGTTCTTAGCAGACGCATGCTGATGAGTGGTACCCAATTGGAAGATTTCTACCTTATTTTGGATGGTAATAGCAATGGGCAAAGCAGCGGCGTCTAGTTTCATCTTGAGAGACACTGGTTTTCGATATGGTGTGCCTCGCTTACCCCATATCACAACCTCTTCTGGGTTCCCGCGGAGTACATTGACAAAGGTTGAATAAAAGCCACACAATAGCGGCGGTATTAAACATATAACATTAACAAATGCCACTCGAAAGGAGTAAACCATGATTGAGGCCATTGTCAAGACGACCGCCGGGGATGTCTGTGGCACGGAGGAGCGGGATGTTTTTACCTTCAAGGGTGTCCCATACGGTGCCCCGACCGGGGGCAAACGTCGTTTCCTGCCACCACTACCGGTTGAGCCATGGACAGGCGTACGATACGCCGGCGACTTCGGACCAATCTGCCCCCAGATAGGAGTGCTAGTGGACGAAGCTCGGCCTTACTCAGTTGTCCGTTCTGATGGGCACATGAGACTCCTGCCGCAGAGTGAAAACTGCCTGATATTGAATGTGTGGACGCCAGGTGTAAAGGACGGCGGAAAGCGCCCGGTTATGGTGTGGCTGCATGGTCGCGGCTTTGCCGAAGGTGCCGGTTCGGAGACAATGTATAACGGCGCCAACCTGGCCAAGCGCGGTGATGTGGTCGTGGTCACCATTAACCACCGGCTGAATGTCTTCGGCTATTTATACCTGGCAGATATTGCCGGTAAGGCGTATGCCGGTTCAGGCAATGCCGGAATGCTGGATATAATACTGGCCCTTCAGTGGGTCCGGGACAACATCGAAAACTTCGGCGGTGATGCCGGCAGGGTGACAATTTTCGGTGAGTCTGGTGGTAGCCGCAAAGTCAGCGTAATGATGGCTATGCCCGCAGCGAAGGGCCTGTTTCATCGTGCCATTATTGAGAGTAGCCCGGGATTGCGAGGCAGAGCCCCCAAGGACGCCACAGACTTTGCCGAACGCCTGTTAGCCAAGCTGGGTATCAAGGCAAATCAGGTCGACAAGCTCCAGCAACTACCGGCACAACAGCTATTGGATGCTGTGAACTCGCTATCGCCGCAACAACCTGGCCCCGGTAGGCTCATGGCCGCCGGAGCCGTCATGAGCTTGTCCCCGGTAGTGGATGGTCATTACCTCCCTGCCAACCCGTTCGACCCCGTGGCCGCACCAACAGCGGCAAATATTCCGCTCATAATCGGAACCAACCGGGACGAATCGGCACTCTTCCTAGCCCGTGACCCCCGGCGTCGCCGGCTTACCGAGCCAGAGTTGCGTGAACGCCTGGCACCTCTACTCGGTGATAGGCTGGACAAGATACTTAGCACCTACAAGAGGACACGGCCCAAGGCCTCGCCCTGGGACCTTTTAATCGGGATTACGAGTGAAGATAGGCGAATCGGATGCATCAGCCTCGTAGAACGCAAGCTAGCCGGTGGCCCCGCTCCAGTCTATATGTACCTGTTCATCTACGAATCCAATTTCCTTGGCGGCCTCTTCAAGGCATGTCATGCTCTTGAGATTCCCTTTGTATTCGACAATACCGACGATGTGCCCATGACCGGCGACCGTCCTGATAAACACGAGCTGGCCGCAGCCATGAGCGAGGCGTGGGCTGCCTTCGCCCGTAACGGAGACCCCAATCACCCGGGGATGCCCAAATGGGCGCCCTATACCGTAAAGAACCGTGCCACAATGCTCTTCGATGTTCCGTGCCGAGTAGAAATTGACCCGGCACGCGAAGAGCTCAACGCCTGGGAAGGTATGGAGGTGATTCCCTAGTCCAAATGGTTTAACATTGCACCAAAGCCTGTTTCGGGCCATACATAAAAAGATAGGCTGGGGGCTCCCCCAGCCTATCTTCACTGTTAGCTGTCTTCAGAACTCAACCGGTAACTCTTCCGGGCAAAGTTACTTTAGTTGCTTCTCAGCACACGTTACAGATGATGTTGTATCAAGCCGGACTGCGCTGTATGAGGTCACCTTATAGATTCCCTGTGTTCGACTTTAATTCACAATTCACTATGTCTAAGAACCAATGGCCATTGTTCAGTATCTTGCTGGCTTCTATAATTTCTATCCTCTTTTGAAATAGGGGGCCATTAATGACCAGGGTGTGGTATTCGCCGGCTTCCCCACACAGTGTGATGTTCTCTAATTTGGCTAGGTCAGCCAGAAAATCAGAATCGAGCTTCCGTCCCAGCCATTCTTCGCCGAGCAGGTCAGCTCTAGTCGCCACCACCACCGCTTCGAAGCCCAAAGTGATGAATTCCCTCAATATCTTATTCTGCTCTTCTCCCCAGAGAGGTAAATAAGGCATGATGCCTGTCTCAGAACAGACTCTGTCAATCCACTCTCGATGTGCGTTAAAATCAATATCACCAAAAACGCCGGCTATTATTCCTTCTTGTTTTAGAGCAAGAAGCACGCTCTTGAACTCAGCCTCGTAGTTAGCACTTGTCGTCCGGTGTTGAATCAGTGGAATTCCAATTGCCTGTGCTTGCATTTGTAGCCATTTCGCCGCCAGTCCATGACTGCGTGACCGCTGACCGTCCTCGGTTACCATATTCACCAAATAGCGAATTTGTAGCCCACCGGTAGCCGCCCGGTAACAGGCGAGGCAACAATCTTTACCACCACTCCATGAAGTAAATGCTCGCTCCATAATATGGAACTTCCTTTTCAACTCCTCTATCTGTATTCAATACCAACCCGGGCTTGTATTCCATCACCCCTGTATGCCTGAATTAGCCCCTTGCCGGTGTTTTCAGACATATTCCCTCCCCAGGGCTATTTTGTAGACTTGTCGCATGTTGAGGTTCCCCCTGACTATTCTCGCCAGCTCGTCATACTGCTTATCTTTGTTTATTGGTACCGTTGCGGCTACTGGCAGCCCCTGGAGCTGCCGCAGCCGGTTCAATAAAGCCTGGGTGAAGTTGGCATTGTGAAATAGACCGTGAATGTAACTGCCGAATATGAGGCAATCAGCACTGGCGGCGCCATCAAAATAATCAGCTTTTCCTTGAGGCGTCTCCACAACCTGAAATGCCGCTGGGTGGTTGTGGCTTCTGGTTTGCCCCATGTGAATCTCGTAACCGGTAATCTCTACCCCCTTCAGTCCCTCAAATAAGCCTTTATTGGCGACAACCCTGGCTCCGATTTGAGTGGTAGTTTTGACCTGACCAAAGGTAGTCTCGATATCCAGTAAGCCCAATCCGGCCATGCTGCTCTCTTTCGATTCAACCTTATGCGGGTCATTAATCGTCTTGCCCAGCATTTGATAGCCGCCACAAATACCTATCACCGGCGTGCCCGCCTTGGCCTGCTGGATAATAGCCTGCGCCATCCCTTGCTCCCGCAGGTAAACTAAATCAGCGATGGTGCTCTTGGTGCCGGGGAGGATAATCAGGTCGGGATTACCCAGTTCTGAAGACTCCGTAATATAGCGAACCGTGCCGCCCAGTTCCTCCAGCGGGTCAAAGTCATCATAGTTAGAGATGTGAGGCAGGTGTATTATGGCTATATCTACACCTCGGCTGGCTGAGCCGGCCTGCCTCTCTTCGAGGTAGACCGAGTCCTCCTGAGCAATTTTGATGCCCCGGAAGTAGGGAATAACACCCAAGACTGGCTTGCCACTCTTTTTCTCCAAAAAGTCTAGCCCTGGCTTGAGCAAGGCTAGGTCGCCACGAAACTTGTTGATAATAAGTCCCTTAACCAGGTCGCGCTCTTCTTCCGTCAAAAGTTCCAGCGTACCGATGAGAGAGGCGAAGACACCGCCGCGGTCAATATCACCAACCAGAAGGACCGGTGCCCTGGCCAGGCGGGCTACTCGCATATTGACTATTTCCCTTTCTTTCAGGTTTATCTCCGCCGGACTGCCAGCTCCCTCAATCACCACAATGTCATACCTAGCGCGCAGCCGATTAAGGGAATCTTCTATCACCCCCAGCAAACGAGGGGTATAGTCGTAGTAATGCTTAGCCGGCAAATTCTTAACCACCTTACCCCGGACAATAACCTGTGATTTAGCTTCAGCCTCGGGTTTAAGTAGGACGGGATTCATGTCGACCGAGGGCTCAATACCGGCGGCTTCCGCCTGCACCGCTTGAGCCCGACCAATCTCACCGCCCTCCCTGGTGACGAAGGAATTGAGCGCCATATTCTGGGCTTTAAACGGGGCAACTTTGAAGCCGTCCTGATGGAAAATACGGCATAGCGCCGTCACCATCACGCTCTTACCCACTGAGGAAGCGGTGCCTTGTATCATTAAGGTCTTAGCTGTCATGGCGGTAAACCTCGGTCTCTCTTATGGCGGTGAGTAACCTCTGGCATTCAGCTATACTGCGTGGTGCCAGCCGGATGTAACCGGGCAAACCGAAAGAAGTGCAATCACGGACTAAGATACCCTTCTTGAGCAAAGCCTGCCTGAATCTGACGGCATCGCTAACTTTGACCAGGAAGAAATTGGCTTGCGAGGGCAAAGGTGAGAGCCCCAGACCGCTAAGTTCTTTCACTAAGAATTCCTTCGCCTCTTTAATCTTCCTCCCGCACATATCAAGATAACCGTCAGCCTTAAGGGCAAAAACTCCGGCGGCCTGGGCTACCGAACTTACATTCCATGGCGGTCGGACTCGCTTCAGAACCGATATGATTGACTCAGCCGCCACGGCGTAACCGAGGCGTAAGCCGGCCAAGGCATAGTCTTTAGTCATTGACCTCAGGATGACCAGGTTGCCCCAATCTATTAAGTCCAGAGAGGTCCAGGTGTTCTCGGTGAAGGCAATATAGGCTTCATCCAGTATAACCAGGCTATCTCTAGCCACGGACAAAATTTTCCTCACCTCTTCTTGGGATAAATATTGGCCGGTCGGGTTGTTAGGATGGCAGAGAAAGATACCTTTAGGTCGGTGCTGCCGAATAAAATCCACTGTTTCGGCTACATTCAGCCGAAAGTTTGCCTCTTCCAGCACCGGCTGTTCCAGCACCTGAGCACCAACCAGGTAACAGGCGATTTCGTATTCACTATAAGTGGGCTGGGGAATAATGACCAGGTCATCAGAGCCAAAATAGGCAGTCGCCGCTAGCCTGATAAGCTCAGTTGAGCCACTGCCAATTATGAGGTTACCCGGAGCTATGTTTAGCTTCTTAGCCAGTGACAGCCTGAGCTCCGTAGCTTCGGAGTCAGGATAGCGGTCAATTGATGCCTGACTCAGGGCTTCTCTGGTACCCGGCGGCGGGCCAAAGGGGTTGGTGCTGACGCTAAAATCCAGAACATCTTCTGGTGAAATACCCAGTTTCTCAAGCTCAGGATAATTGATGCCGCCGTGAGTAGCGGGCACAAGTTTGTCTATGTTTGGCTTAGGTCGTAACATACCATATCACCTCAGCCAGAACAAGTAGCAGGCTC
>CAYGYD010000045.1:0-13397 GCA_964354005.1 uncultured Dehalococcoidales bacterium
CAAGTCGGGCGGACCTTTTCTCGAGCACCCGGTGCAGGTTGCCCTGACCCTGGCCGAGCTTCAGCTTGACACCAGTTCCCTGATAGCTGCCCTTCTGCACGATGTCCCGGAGGATTGCGGAATACCCCTGGCCGATATTGAGGCCAAATTTGGCTCAGAAGTAGCCAAGCTGGTCGATGGTACCACCAAGCTGGGCCGGCTCTCCCGTGAGGTGCCGGGGAAGGCAGAACTGCGCGAGGATACCGCCGCGCGGGAGGCGCAGGCAGAGAACCTGCGCAAGATGCTGCTGAAGATGGCTGAGGACCTGCGTGTGGTGTTTATCAAGCTGTCTGACCGACTTCACAACATGCGGACGCTGTATGCCCTGCCGCCGGAGAAACAGCGCACCATCGCTCAAGAGACTCTGGAAATCTACGCTCCCCTGGCACACTGGCTGGGAATATGGGAGCTGAAATGGCAGTTAGAGGACTTAGCCTTCCAATATCTTGAGCCAAAGAAGTATAGCCATATTGATGCGCGTGTCGTCGCCGGCCGCGACGAGCGTGACGGCTTCATCGCCCAGGCAATCCAGACTTTAAGCCAGGAGTTTGAAAAGGCGGGGCTGAAAGCCGAAATTTCGGGCAGACCCAAACATATTTACAGCATACACCAGAAAATGGAGAGGTATGCTGCCTTGGGCAAGAAATTCGATGATATACACGACCTCCTCGCTCTCAGGGTGCTGGTCAATACTCGTGAGGAATGCTACTCCGTTCTGGGTGTGGTCCACGGGTTGTGGCACCCTCTCCCCGACCAGTTTAACGACTTTATCGGCAATCCCAAGCCCAATGGTTACCAGTCGCTACACACCGCCGTCATGTACCAGGGCACAACTCCTCTTGAAGTACAAATTCGCACTCGCGATATGCACCACAAAGCCGAATTTGGCGTCGCCGCTCACTGGCTCTATAAAGAGGGTGAAAAGAAGGATATGCACTTTGAGGAGCGGATTGGCTGGCTGCGACAGTTAATTGAGTGGCACCGGGAACTGAGCGGCGCGGAGGAGTTCCTGGAATCAGTCAAGACCGATATCTTTAGTGACCAGGTCTTCGTCTATACCCCCAAAGGTGAGATTAAAGACTTACCCCAGGGTTCCACCCCCATTGATTTCGCCTATCGCATTCACACTGATTTGGGCAATCGTTGCGCTGGTGCCAAGGTCAATGGCCGACTGGTGCCGCTTAGTTACCAGCTACAAAACGGCGACATCGTTGAAATTATGACGGCTAAGGCCAGTCGGGGGCCGAGTCGGGACTGGCTTAATCCCGCTCTGGGCTATGTTAAGACCTCGGACGCGCGAGCGAAAATCCGTCAGTGGTTCAAGAAGCAGGAACGGTCGGAAAACATTGACCGCGGCCGGGAACTTCTGGAGAAGGCGATGCGGCAACTGGGCATCAACCTCGGCGAGCGCGAGAAGCTGGCCAAAACATTGCGCTATGATAGTCTGGACGATTTTTATGCCGCCATTGGTTTTGGCGGGATTACCCCACAGCAGATTGCTTTGAGACTGGCCGCCCAGCAACAGCAACCCAAGGTAGTCGACGTGACGGCGCCCACACTGCCAACCTCGGCCATCACCGTGCGGGGGGTGGGTGATTTACTTACCCATCTGGCCCAGTGTTGCCACCCGGTGCCGGGTGACAAAATTATTGGTTACGTCACTCGGAGCCGCGGGGTCAGCGTCCACCGCGAGGACTGCTACAATGTGGTCAACGAAGATGAGACGGAAAGGCTGGTCCCAGTAGAATGGGGTGAGACCGGCACCTTGTATCCGGTCAAGATTCAGGTTCAAGCCCTGGATAGGGTCGGCTTGATGCGGGATATTACCACTCAGGTGGCCGAGGAGAAGATTAATATTGCCTCCGTGAACCTGACCAACAATACCGACCAGACCATTTTCATCTACTTCAGCCTGGAGACAGCCAACCTTCTGCAATTGAGTCGGCTCCTGGCTAAAATCGAGGGGGTTCGTGGGGTTATCGGCGCCGCCCGAATCGGGGACGGTACGCCAGCAAAAGCTAATCCCTGACTTGATAGTTGCCAGCAGAGCAGAGATTGTCGAATAAAGGGATTAAAAGGGGCGAAGCCCCTTGGCGAAAATCCCTTCTCATAGTCAGTGGTCGTTTGGCAACCCATCCCCCTGACCCCCTTCCCCCGATAATATCGGGGGGAAGGGAGAATCTATTTTAAAAGGCAGTATAAGCCCCCTTCAACCTCCATTTTGAAGATTGGTCATGCCCATGAGGGCGTCTAAGAGGGGCGTAGCCGTTTCTCAGCTCTTCGTCTGGGTGTCCAAGAAAAGGGCTTTATCGTATCTCAGTTCTTGATGGGGCGCTAAGAGGGGTGTCAGCCCCTCTTTCTTTTTCTCCCCCTCTCCTTTTAGGAGAGGGGGCAGGGGGTGAGGTTAATAAATCCTCATAGTCAGAGGGCTTGACACAACCAGCCAAACTGCCTTAATCTAGTTTAGTTATCGCGGTTAAAAACCCAGGAGGTATATATTGCCAGTCACTAAATCAGCCGAAAAGGAAATGCGCAAAACTGAGAGAAGGCGACTCAGAAATAAGGCCGTCCGTACCAGAGCCAAGACCATGATAGACAAAGCCGAAAGGTTCGTCTTCTCCGGTGATATTGAGTCGGCCAAGAAGACTGCGGCCGCGGCCATCCGGTCTTTGGACAAGGCCGCCGCAAAGGGAATCATTCACCCCAATAATGCCTCCCGGCGCAAAGCCCGCTTAATGAAGAAACTGAACCAGGCCCAGACTCCACCAGCGACCAAAGAGTCGGCGCCGGCAAGCTAAGCCAGCGCAATAGCCGAGAAGTGTCGTTTTAGAGAGGTGGCATTGCCCCTCTCTAAAATTGTTTTTATCTTCGGGCATCCAAGACCGGCACCAGCTTTGTTTCTGCTCATCATCGCTGGAGCGTTTAAGAGGGGCTTCGCCCCTCTTTTCTATTTCTTCCCCCTCTCCTTTCCAAGGAGAGGGGGACAAAGGGGGTGAGGTTGTAATCAATAGAGCCCTCTGGGCTTGACAAAAGCCTCGGCTCGTTATAAAGTGGTGTTAGAACAAAAGTTCTCCATTGGTAACGATAGCTGTGGGGTGGACAATGAGAGCCTTATCCGACAAACAGCAAAGAATTATTAAGTTTATCCAGCAATTCTGGGGCGGCCGGGGCTACCCCCCAACCGTCCGGGATATTGTCAATGGCTGTGAAATTAGCTCGACTTCGGTAGTGGACTATAATCTGAACATACTGGAGAGGGAGGGGCATATCCGTCGCCACTCCGGGATTTCCCGCGGGATTGAGTTAATTAGCCGGTCGCTAGCTCCGGGCCGCAGTGTGCCAGTGCCGGTTATCGGTCAAATCGCCGCTGGTGAGCCAATTCCGGTGCCGGCTCCAGATACCTGGGATGTTACCGCCTCCGCCGAAACTATTGAGGTGTCCGAAGACCTGCTCCAGGGCAAAAAGGATATCTACGCCCTCAGGGTGAAAGGCGCTTCAATGATAGATGCCCTGATTAATGATGGCGATATCGTGTTGATGCAGTATATCAATACGGTGGAGAGTGGGGAGATGGCGGCAGTCTGGCTCAGGGCAGAAAAAGAGGCCACATTAAAGAAAGTCTACCCTGAGCCGGGGCGCGTCCGCCTCCAACCAGCCAACAGTCGTATGAAACCGATATATACCGAGCCCCACAATGTAGAAATTCAAGGCAAGGTAATCGCTGTCATTAGAAAGGTGGCGTAGCTAAGACCCCGGAGTAATACCCGATTTTGGCTCAGGTCTATTCCTTTTTGGCTTTGTTTCTTCGCGTCAGTTCCGCCACAAAGTTATCCAGGCCTCCGGTGCGGGTGAAGTCAGCGATAATTCTGGGGAAGAAGTGGAGCAGCATCACTATCACCAGTATGATAGGAAAGACAATGGACAACCATGATTTCTCCAGGAACCAGCCGGAGATTGGTGCGGAAAGGAGGCTGAGATTTACGGAAAGAATGAGATTACGGGTGATTAGCCAGAGTAGAAGCATTACCGCTAAGGCGATGAGTAATTCCCGTGTCATCAGAATAACCAGAACGCCGAGGGTCGTGGCCAGCCCGTTGCCTCCGGTGAATTTCAGATAGACCGACCAGATATGCCCGGCCACCACCGCCAAGCCAGCCCCCAGGACAAAGAGCCAGGATATATCGGTTGACCAAGGCTCAGGCCATTTCAGTAACCACTCGGCCAAAGTTACCGCCCCGGCGCCCTTCACTACATCAAAGACACCCACGCCAATCCCCGCCACCTTCCCCACCTCAACAAAAACATTGCGTGCCCCAACATTGCCCCCGCCTATCTTACGGATGTCCTTGCCCTTGACGAGGCGGGTAATGGCATAGGCCGATGGGATGGAGCCCAGGAGATAGCCGATGATTATAGCAATAATGCCGGTAATAACATCATTGACTATCATTTACGCTTTTCCACCACCGGGCTCTTTTTGTAGGCTGGCGTGCACCAGTGCATATATTTGGGGTTGTTGCCCCGTATCACATCAACGTAGATTTTCTGCAATTTTCTGGTTATCTCACCGATTTCGCCATTGCCCACCAGCCGGTGGTCTATCTCAGCAATGGGCGTGATATGCGCCGCCGTGCCCGTCATGAAACACTCCTGGGCAATATAGAGCTCGGCCCGGTCAATCGGTCGCTCAATGGTTTCTAGGCCCAGCTCTCTCTTGGCCAGCTCAATGGCAGTATTGCGCGTAATGCCCAGGAGAATGCTCTGGTAATGGGGTGGCGTGACCAGCTTGCCATCAATGACCAGGAAGATATTCTCGCCGCTCCCCTCGGAGACATGACCATCCGCGGAAAGCATGATGGCTTCGTCAAAGCCGTTGGACACGGCTTCCGTCTTGGCGAGGGCGTTATTGACATAGATACCGGCGACTTTAATCTGTGGCGGGATGACATTATCATCCGGGCGTCGCCAGGTGGAGACATGGCAGCGGGCCTTGTCCACATCCAGATAAGGTCCCCAGGGGATGACGAACATTAGAAAATCGCTGTCAAGGTCGTGGAGGCGTACACCCAGCGACTCCGAGCTGGTATAGGCCAGGGGGCGGATGTAGATATCCTCCTGAAAGCCACACATGGCCACCAGTTCCACGGTTATCCGAGACAACTCATCAATGGTGTAGGGCAGGGCGATTTTCATCGCCCGGCAGCCATTGAACAGTCGCTCGTAGTGTTCTTTCATACGGAAGATGTAAATCTGCTGTTGGGCGGCGTTCCAGTTACCCCGGATACCCTCAAAAAGGGCGGTCCCGTAGTGCAAGGCGTGGGTCATCACGCTAATCTTGGCTTCAGATAAGGGAACAAATTGTTTGTGAAAATAAGCATACGATGGCATCTGAGTTCTCCTTTTCTTAGATGGGTCTAATTATAGCCACAATCGGGCGATTAGGCAAGAGCCGGGAGGGAGACTACTATCCCGTTTGACAACCCCTCACCCTGTGTCCCTCTCCCCTTCCGAAGGGGAGAGGGAAGGAATTTTTCTAAAGGGGCTTCGCCCCTTTTAATTCCCGAGTTCTAGGGGAGGCAGACGCCCCTTACCTCGACAGACTCGGTGTGTGGAGGGTGTAGCCGTCTTCATCGGTGGGGAAGAGGTCTTTGAGAAGGAGGGTGCGGCCGGTCTGGATGGCGGTGAAGCCGTATTTCTCACGGATGCGGTCGATGGCCTGATTTAGCCGCTCCAGACGCTGGGCCGAGGAGTCCAACAAGTTCAACTGCTGGCCCGATTCCACCAGAATGGCTACCCCGATGCCAATAAGTCGGACGGGCTGCTTCTCCGTCAGGAGCGCCCGGTTCATCAGCTTCAAGCCGGTGGTAAAGATAACCTGGTCGGCATCAGTCGGCTGCCGGAGAGTCTGCTGGCGGGTAATCGTCGTGAAGTCAGCCCATCTCAGTTTTATAGTAACGCATCTGGCAGCCTTCCGGCTCTCCCGCAGCTCAGCTCCCACCCTCTCGGTGAGATAACGCAGGGTTGCCTTGAGCAGGGTGCGGTTCCGGTTGTCTTTCTCAAAGGTAGTCTCCCGACTGATAGACTTGGCCGCGGCGGGCATCTCCACTTTCCTGTCATCAACACCGCTGGCCCAGCGATGCAGCACCTCGCCAAAGACACCAAGATGGCTTTTCAGGGCATCCACGGGCAGGGCAGATAGTTTACCTATGGTCTGGATACCCAGGCCCCATAATATCTGCTCTGTCTTCCGGCCTACGCCCGGCAGTTTATCTATGGATAAGGGTGACAGGAAAATGTGTTCCTCACCCCGAGGTACCTCCAGCAGACCGTCCGGCTTGGACAAATCCGAGGCAACTTTTGCCACCACCTTGTTGCTGGCAATGCCTACTGAGGCGCACAGCCCCAGCTCATTCTTAATTCGCTGCCTTATCGTCACTGCCATCTGGTGAATAGAGCCGTAGAGGGACTCAAAGCCGGTCACATCAAGATAAGCTTCATCAATGCCCATCGGCTCAATAAAGGGAGAGAAATCAGCCAGGATAGCCATGAATTTCTCCGAGGCCTGGCGGTAACGGGGGAAACTGCCTTCAACAAAGATGGCCTGCGGGCAGAGTTGCCGGGCAGTCTTCAGGGGCATACCCGAGTGCACACCAAAGGCGCGGGCTTCGTAGGAGGCAGAAGCCACCACCCCTCTACCACCGGGACGACCACCCACGACTACCGGCTTGCCTTTAAGCTCCGGGTTGAGCACCTGCTCCACCGAGACAAAAAAGGCGTCCAGGTCAATGTGCATGATGGTGCGGCTGGCCGTCGGCTTTCTTTCCCCAACTTCGCTCACAGCCCACCTCCAAAAATGGTAAATTATATTGTAACATTTATTAGCTGTGCCCGCCCAGCACAAGTTTGATTTTAAGCGCTCACTGTGCTATCAATAGGCTACACTTGTCACCCTAAGAATGTAAGGCAAAATCAATGAAAAGGAGGGACAGATGAGCTATAAACATGTCCTGTACGAGAAGATGGATAGCATTGCCAAGATTACGGTCAACCGCCCCAAGGTGTTTAATGTTATCAGCCGAAAGGTGTATAAGGAAATCAATGATGCCTTCCTGCAAGCGGAGAAAGACAATGATGTCAGGGTCATCGTGGTGGCCGGGGCCGGCGAGCATTTTGGCGCCGGCCATGATATTGGCACCCCGGAAATGCGTGAGGAAGAAAAGGTTGACCCCCGCGACCATTCGCCGATGGGCGTCTTGAAGGATATGGACCGGGGGGTCTACTGGTATATGCATGACCAGTGGCGTAATCTCAGCAAGCCAACCATTGCCATGGTGCAGGGTTACTGCATTATGGGTAGCTGGATGCTGGCCGCCGCCTGCGACATCATTATCTGTTCGGAGGATGCCAGGTTTACCGATAGGTTGGTGCGGTGGGGTGGGGCCCATCATGAATATCCCACCTTCTTCTGGGACATGGGCCCGAGGAAGGCCAAAGAGCTACTCTGGACGGGAGATTTTATCGACGGTAAGGAAGCCTGGCGACTCGGCATGGTGAACCGGGTCGTGCCCAGGGAGCGGCTGGAAGAGGAGACCATGAGGCTGGCCAGAAGGATAGCGCTTAATGAGCCCTTTGCCCTTATGCTGTCCAAGATGTCTATCAACCAGGCCGAGGACATCATGGGACAGACGGCGGCTATGAGGGCCTCCGGCAACTTCTGGGTCATGGGCACCCTCCGCCACATGGCGGAAGGTACCAAAATAGATGTGGAATGGTCTAAAGCCAGAAACAGGCCCTTTGAGGAACAGCAATAGGTGAATTACCTGCCTTGAGGCGTGGCTAGCGCTTCAGGTCAGCCAGAAATTCAATTATCAGGCGGTTAGTTTCCTCCGGACGCTCCATCTGGGTCCAGTGACCGCAGTTCTTTATCAGTCGCTTGGTCAGATTAGGGATGTAGCGCTCCATGCCTTCGGTCATCTGCGGGATGAGTATGGGGTCGTTCTCGGCGGAAATCATCAGCGCCGGCATGGTAATCGGCTGACCCGCCAGATGGGCCGTCGTCTCCCAGTTGCGGTCGACATTACGATAGTAGTTCAGTGGGCCGGTGAAACCACCTTTGCGGAAGGCATCGGCATAGACTTTGATGACTTCATCGGTAATGAAGCTTGGGTTCTTGGCGATGCCGCGCATCGTCCGTTCCAGCCAGCCTTCGATATTGGGAGTGATGTCGGCCTCTGCCCGCCCCGGCTCCTGGAAGTGGAGGATGTAGTTGAAGCGGCCGTCGGCAAGGCGATGGTACGCCTCGGTAGGCCGGGTCTTGCCCCGCCCCTGGAAGGGAGTGTTCAGCGAGATGACCCGCTCCACGCGTTCGGGGTGCATCAGAGCCATCTGCCAGACAATGACCCCACCCCAGTCGTGCCCCACAATCACCGCTTTCTGGAGCCGGAGAGCATCAAGCAAACCCACCATATCCCCAACCAGATGGTGAATATCATAGGCTTCGAGTTCGGCCGGTTTGTCCGTCTCGCCGTAGCCGCGCAGGTCAGGGGCGATGGCCTGGAAGCCAGCTTCGGCCAGCGCCGGTATCTGATAGCGCCAGGAGTACCACAGTTCGGGGAAACCGTGGAGGAAGACGACCGGAAAGCCCCGGCCCTGTTCAACATAGTGCATGCGGATACCGTTGGTGGTAACGAAACGGTGCTGCCATTTGTCACTCATATTTTTGACCTCTTCAACTTACTTTGCCAGCCTCAGCCACAGCCTTTCACCATTGGTGATGAATTCTATTGTACCATGTTCATCGGTACGGTAGATATTTTCCAGCCCCAGTCTCTGCTCCAGCCGGCCCATTACTTCCTGGTTGGGGTGGCCGAAGGCGTTACCCCGGCCTACTGAAATTGCGGCAAGCTGGGGATTGGCTACAGCCAGAAATTCCGGGCTGGTAGAAGTGTCCGAGCCGTGGTGAGCCACTTTGAGCACAGTGGAGTTCAGAGGGGCGCGGTGGGTAACCAGCTCGAGCTCCGTCGACCGCCCGATATCGGCGGTGAGCAAGAAGCTCACCCGGCCCATGGTCAAGCGCAGCACCACACTGCTATCATTGATGTCAGATGTGTTATCGGTTAAAGAAGCAATCGGAGGGTTCAGAACCTCTATCGCAATCTCCGGCCCGAACTTGATTCCCTGCCCCGCCTGGGCCCTGACGGGGTCAATGTCCTTGCTCTCAATCAGACTGAGCCACTCATTGTTGAGCTCAGACTCATACTCTAAGTCCGGGTAGAGCACCTGCTTCACCCTATATCGCTTGAGGACCTCAACCAGCCCGGTCAGATGATCGGCCTCAGGGTGGGTCAGTACTATTAAATCTATCGTTCTGTCCCAGAAGGGCATCTTCTTGCCCAGTTCCAGACCTATGGCCTGAGGGCTGGGGCCGCCGTCCACCAGTATCTGCTGGCTGCCCCTTTGAATCAGGATGGCATCTCCTTGTCCCACATTAAGAAAGCTGACCTGGAGCCTATCATCAGGCATGGTGGCCGCCGCCAGCCAGACCAGAGTGGCGATGACGCCCAGGGCCGGCACTACCCACTTCACGGGCAGCCTGTTAATGAAATCGGCGGTTTTAAGCATCTCAGCCAGCTTTTGTTTCTGGCTATTCCCCCAGAGAACCAGAGCCAGCACAGCGTAGTAAATCATCAGAAGGCTGACTTCAGGTGAGGCTATTCTCATAGCCGACTGTGGGATAAGAGCGAAAGCTTTGACTATTACCATTGTGTAAGACAGGAAAAGCCAGGTGAGCCAGGATATCGCCTGGCCCAGAGGAATTAACAACAGCCCAAGCACACCAGCCAGAACGCCGGTGACAATAATAGCTGGCAGTACCGGCAGAGCCAGGAAGGTAGCCAGCGGGCCAACCCAGGAGATAATGCCAAAGTAATAGGCGGTGAGTGGCCAGACGGCGAGGACTGCCCCCAGGCTAACGCTAAAGCTATCGGCCAGGACATTAGCCATTCTGGGAAGTGCCCCTTCTTCACCCACCGTGGCAGTAACCGCCTTTCTGCCGACTGATTGCAGGGGTGGACAGATAAAAATCAACCCGGCCATGGCCACAAAGCTCATCTGAAACGAGGCATCCCAGAGAATTTGGGGACTGACACCAACCATGATGGCCGCGGCCAAAAAAAGGCCAATTATGCCACTGCGCTGTCGACCCAGAAAGTCGGCGGTCAGAAACAGGCTGACCATGATGGCTGCCCTTAAAGCTGGCGGATGCCAGCCGGTCAGCAATGTATAGAGCCAGATGATAGACAATGCTACCCAGATGTAGATGTAGCGCCTCCGGCCAAAGGCCCAGGTACCCAGACTGACCAGAATGCCGGCAACTATGGTCAGGTTGATTCCGGAGATAGCCAGAAGATGAGCCGTGCCGGTGCGGACGAAGTCGTCTTGCAGTGACGCCGGGATGTTGGTTCTGATGCCCAGAATAATTCCCTGAGCCAGTGAGGCCTGTGGCTCGGGTAAAACTTGCGCCAAGGTTTGCGAGAGGCGGTCTCTTAGTGAGTAAATCCAGGCCAGCGGCTTGGCCCCCTGCCCCGTTTCCAGGATTTCTACTTTTGGGTAACGCATAAGGGAGTAGATTTCCTGTCGGGCCAGGTATTCCCTGTAATTGAAATTATCAAGCCGCGGAGGTGTCTCCATCTTGCCTTTGACCAGCAGCCCATCGCCGTAGTGGTAGGCCGGGTATCGGGGTACAGTAAGTAAAGCTGTCCCGGATACTTGACGCCATTCTTCGACAGCTTTTATTTCTCGGGCGGAGAGATACAGGTCAGTCGTTTTATCACCAACATCCGGGTCTTGGGCCACTACTCCTTTGACTTCCACAATTCCTTGGTCATTATAGAACTGGAGTGAGTTCCCATTAACGGAGGGTACGCTGGCCTGAAAGCAAATGGCACCACCCAGAAGTGTGGCGAGGCAGAGGCTACTCAGGATTATTGGCTTTTTGTGTCGGCGGAAGATGAGAAGCAGGGGTAGAGGTAAAAGCCCGAAAAAGAGGAAGGCCAGGGGTGGATTAAATTTCGACCCCAGAAGAATGCCCGCCACCCAGGCGCAGCTCAGGTAGACAATGGCCACGGGCTATTTTGCCTCACCTAATAGTCTCTGACGGTAATCAGGTCTTTAATCTGTTGATAGGTCGGCGCACCAATGCCAGCCACTTTCATTAGCTCACTGGTATTGCGGAAGGGGCCGTTCTGCTGTCGGTAGTCAACAATGCGCTGGGCCAGGATTTCGCCAATCTCAGGCAGAGCCTTAAGTAGCCACACTTCAGCTCGATTGATGTCAACCTTCTGTGGTTCTTGACCTTTCCCAACTAGGATGTAAAAGCTAACCTCGCCCAAGTTAGCCTCGGGCGTAGTGCCGCCAGCCGCTTTCAGCAGGATATCAAGGCTATCGTCAGGGCCAAAGGGATATAAACCAGGGGCAATCACCGCACCGCCAATGTAAACCTGGCCCCCCGGATTCTGGGAGGCGGGCATAGAAATCTCCATTGCCCGACTCGGACTGTATCTTAACAGGACGACAACACCGCCAAGTATAATGAGGGCGACTAAGACAATAGTGATGGACACCCAGAACCGTCCGAGCTTGTTGGCTTTCATATCTACCCTCCCGCCGGATATTGTGGAAGACACTGGGGTTCAGTTAGTAACAAAATATAACAGTTAGCAACAAAGTATAATTGGAAATGGTGTGGCCGTCAAAACGCCGAGGTGGGAGGCTTAAGGGAAGGTGGTATGTTATTAGTCTAGCTACCCCTCAGGGCAGTTCGCAGGGCTTCTTCCGACTCGGAGGTGGTGACGGCAATTATCTGGTCGCCGGCCTGAAGGACGGTCTCGGCCTCCGGTACAACGGGCCGACTGCCCTTCCGGATAATCAGTGAAAGGACACTGCCCGAGGGCAGTTTTAGCTCCTTAATGGCCTTACCCACCGCGCTGGAATTAGTCGGGATTTTTATCTCAACGATTTCCAGCCCGCGGTCTCTGATGGTCATTAAATGTGTCAGGAGATGGGTGGGTACTTCCGCCTCAATATTCTCCAGGATGATATCAGTACTGCTTACGGTAACATCAATACCCAGCTTCTTGAACAGAGTTTCGTTCCTCGGGTTGACAATGCGGGCTACGGTGCGGGGAACCTTAAATTTATGTTTGGCGAGCTGGCAGGAGACCAGGTTGTCCTCATCCTCACCGGTGACGGCGATGAGCATATCTGCCCGGTCGGTGCCGACTTCCGCCAGGACGGCCGCCTCACAGCCATCGCCGCGGACGCAGACACCACCCAGTTCATCGTTGATGGCATCGCATATGGCCGCCTGTTTTTCCACGATGACGGCCTCATGCCCCTCATCCAGCAGGGCTTTGGTCAGGTAGTAGCCGACTCGCCCACCACCAACCACTACAATATACATAATCCTTACCTCAGCTCTCCAGCTTCTCCCTCAGCATCTCGGCGAAGATTTTGGTGGGGCTAAAGGTCTCAATGCCCAGAGTACTGTATAGCTCCTGGCGCAGGGGGTCGTAGATACGGCAGATAACTCGGGGTACATTGAAAATGTGCTTGGCGATTTGGGCCGCCATGACATTCCGATTATCGCCCTGCGTCAGGGCGATAAAGGCATCAGCTTCGCCAATCCCGGCCCGCTTTAAGACGCTCTCATCAACTCCGTTCCCGACCAGGGCCGTGCCATGGAAATCCGGCGGCAATCGACGGAAACTGTAGGAATCGGTATCCAGAATGGCAACCTGATGCCCATCGGCGTCCAGCAACCCGGCCAGCCGGCCACCCACTCGCCCACAGCCCATAATTACGATTTTCATTTGCTCGACCCAGTCGTACTGTGTACCTGGTATAGTATAACATGACAGGGAGCATTTTTTAAGACATAGGGCACCACATCGCCCAGGCTGAACTGCCCAAAGCGCCTCTTGGACTCAATACCCATCAGAATCAGGTTGACCCCTCGCTCGACAGCTTCGTCCACGATAGTTGGGCCAGCCTCCCGTGACTGAAGCAGGTCAGTCTCAACCTCGTAGTCCTCTTCCTCGGCCACGCTTTCGGCACGGTCCAGAATCTCTTCGCCCCGACTGATTTCCGGGGCGAGCTGGGCGTTTAACGGTAGAGTGCGCCTGACCGTGATGACATAAACGGCCCGGATTTTGCCCTTGGTTTTGCGGGCTAACCGGCAGGCCAACCGAATCGCCTCGGCATCGGCGATACTGCCGCTCACCGGTACCAGTATTTTGTCAAACTCCATCCCTTCTGCCTCTATGCACGATAAGCAAGGCGTATTATAATTCTCCTGTCAA
>CAYGYD010000046.1:0-12871 GCA_964354005.1 uncultured Dehalococcoidales bacterium
GCAAATCTCTTTGCTCACAGCTTCGTAGTTGGCGTTACCTTCCTTGGCAGCGAGGGTTGGATTGGTGGTGACGCCACTGATGACGCCCATTTTGACGCCGTGTCTGATTTGCTCAATATTGGCGGTATCTAAGAAAATGCGCATCTATCCCTCTCTCACAGTTTCTAACCCCCTCACCCTTTATCCCTCTTACCTCTACTCCCCCTTCCCTTGCTAAGGGAAGGGGGTAGGGGGATGGATTCTTAGAATATGCTCTTCATATAGCCTTGTCGCTTATTTCTCAATGTATGGACATTCAGACAACTAGGCTGCCAGGGGCAGCGATGGCTGGGCCCCCTCACGCAGTACATCCTTGGCTACACCGATAAAATCCCGGAAGAGAGGATGGGGGCGGCCGGGTCGAGAACCAAACTCAGGGTGGAACTGACAACTCACCATCCAAGGGTGGTCAGCCAGCTCACAGCACTCAACCAGCTCGCCATCAGGGGAGATTCCGCTGAAAACCATCCCCGCCTCTCCCAGTTCGGTGCGAAACTTGTTATTGAATTCGTAGCGATGCCGGTGGCGCTCGTGGACGAGGCCTTGCCTATAGGCCTGGGCGGCATGGCTGCCATCAAGCAGTTGGCACGGGCAATTGCCCAGGCGCATGGTTTTGCCCTTATCAACTATCTTTCGTTGCCCGGGCATGAGGTCAATCACGGGATAAGGAGTGTCCGGGTCAAATTCGGTGGAGTTAGGCTGGGACGACTGGAAAACATAGCGAGCGAAGTCGATCACCATAATCTGCATCCCCAAGCATAAGCCGAGGTAGGGAATCTTATTCTCACGAGCATAGGTGGCCGCCTGTATCATCCCTTCAATGCCTCTAATGCCAAAACCACCGGGAACAACAATACCCTGGGCCTGGCGCAATAGAGCCTCGGCGCCGTCCTTTTCCAGAGCCTCGGACGGCACCCAGATAAGGTTGAGTCTTCTCTTATGATATAAAGCCGCGTGGTGCAACGCTTCACGCACCGAGTAATAGGCATCCTTCAATTCCACATATTTACCCACCAGCGCGATGTTAACCGGTTCGTGAGTTTCCTTGAGCGAAGCCACCAGTTTCCGCCATTCGCTTAAATCGCACGGCTGGGCTTTCAGTCCGAGCTTGTCAACAATCAATTGGCCCAGTCCCGTATCCTCCAGCATTAAGGGCACTTCATAGACAGTAGAGGCGGTGGGTAAAGGAATGACAGCCTCCCGGTCAACATCACAGAACAGGGAAACCTTATCTCTAAGTGCCTCCGGGACAGGCTGGTCACTCCGACAGATGATGACATCTGGCTGAATACCCATGCGTCGCAACTCATTAACACTGTGCTGGGTAGGCTTGGTCTTCAACTCCTGGGTGGAGGCCAGATAGGGCAGGAGGGTAACATGGATATACAGGACATTTTCCCGCCCCACATCCTTCCTCATCTCCCGGATGGCCTCCAGGAAGGGCTGACCTTCAATGTCGCCCACCGTGCCACCCACTTCAATAAGCACCACCTCCGCCTTGGACCGCTCCGCCAGTTTCTTAAATCTCTGCTTTATCTCATTGGTCACATGGGGTACTACCTGGATAGTGCCGCCGAGGAAGTCTCCCCGCCTTTCTTTGGCAATAACGGCGCTATAGATTTGACCTGAAGTGACGTTGGAGTCGGACATCAGGCTAACATCAATAAAGCGCTCGTAGTTGCCGAGGTCAAGGTCGGTCTCGGCGCCATCCTGAGTGACGAACACCTCGCCATGCTGGTAGGGTGACATCGTCCCCGGGTCAACATTGAGGTAGGGGTCGAGCTTTTGCACCGATACGGTAATCCCACGACTCTTGAGAATGGTGCCGATAGAAGCGACAGTTATGCCCTTACCAACCGAACTAACTACGCCACCAGTAATAAAGATATATTTTGACATGCAGGGAAACCAGTTAAACCCTAAGGGCGTATCAAGGCAAACATTCGTTGGGAATAAGGAAAAGGGGATGCACAATAACTAATCATATTCATTATAGACAAGGCAGAGCTAGCTTGTCAAGTTTTAGAGGTATCCCCAACCTCACCCTCTTAACTCCCTCTCCTTAAAAGGAGAGGGGGAGAATAGTAAAAAGAGGGGGCGAGCCCCTCTAAGACGCCCCTTCCCAAAACTGTCTAGGGCAGGAAATTCAGATGCTATCATTCCTATCCAGGGGGTTTAAGGGGGCTCTGCCCCCTTTCTAAAAATTCCCATCCCTCTCCCCTTCGTAAGGGGAGAGGGATAAAGGGTGAGGGATTTCAAACAATCTCAAGGCAGGAATGGACTAATGTCAGGTGATTTGAATTGGGCGGATTCATGGTGTTACTATATAAGTGATGATGAAAAGACTGAAACAAGCCCTCTCCCAGCGCCCGAAGCGCCGGATTAGTGATAGGAGCCTGATACCATCGGCGGTGCTGATACCTATCTACTTTAAGGATGGCCAATACCATATCCTGTTCATTCAAAGGACAGACAGGGTCAAGGTTCACAAGGGGCAAATCTCCTTCCCCGGCGGCGCTTGCGAGCCAAACGATGGGACGGCCGCCAATACCGCCCTGAGGGAGTGCACCGAAGAAGTCGGGGTGGTGGCAGAATCGGTGGAACTGCTGGGTGAACTGGACGACTTCTTCACGATTGGCTCCGGCTATATTGTCACACCATTTGTCGGCGTTGTTCCCTGGCCATATCCTTTCAAACCGGACGGCCACGAGACGGAAGAACTGATTGAGGTTCCCGTCTCAGCCCTTCTGGACAAGAACTGCCTGCGCCAGGAGAAAGAGGTTGTTGACGGTTGGGAAGTACCCACTTACTTTTATAATTACCAGGGGAAGGTCATCTGGGGCGCCACCGCCCGCATCCTGAACCAGCTCCTGGATATCTGGGCTGGGGTGATGAAGGAAGGCGGAGAAACAGCTAAGCGAGGAGTCGTGCTATAATTAGCCTATGAAGCGAGAGTTGATGGATATCCTGGCCTGTCCCGTATGCAAGGGGGAACTCCAGCTCACGGTTGAAGAGGAGAACGAGAAGGAAATAGTCACCGGCTTCCTCTATTGCCCTAAGTGCCACGAACGCTACCCAATTGTTGATACTATTCCCAATCTTTTGCCTCCCGACCAGCGCCGCTAGCTCGTCATGAAAGCTAAGCCAGAGTTCCTTTACCGGCCAGATCCCATGAAGCGAGGGCTGTTTCACGCATGCGCCGGGCTGTCTATCCCGATAGCCGCTCTATTTCTACCCCAGATGGTTATGATTATCTCAGTGGGCGTAGTGACTCTCATCTTCTTGCTCATTGAGGTGCTCAGATGGAAAAACCCAGCAGTAAACAGATTATTCCTCCTGTTCTTCAAGGCAGTGCTGAGGGAGGAGGAAGCATTACGCTTGACCGGGGCCAGCTACATGCTCATCGCCTCTCTGATAGCCGTCTCAGCCTTCCCAAGAGACATTGCGGTGCTGGCACTGGCTTTTCTGGCTGTAGGCGACCCGCTGGCGACCATCATCGGCCAACGCTGGGGCAGAAAAAGACTCTTTGGCAAGACACTGGAAGGGGACCTGGCGTGCTTCGTCTCTTGTATCGCAATCGGCTTTGTGTTCCAACAGGTCGGCGTGGATGTTCCTCTCTGGCCCATTGTTCTTCTGGGTGCCCTGAGTGCCACCGTGGCGCAGGCCGTATCACTACCCATAAATGACAACCTGACCATCCCCCTCTTTGCTGGACTGATAATGCGTATGGCTATAATACCAATATGATATAAACAGAGAAAACCAACTCTGATGGGAGCAACCAAATGCCAAGACTGATGAGAAATCTAACCATCACCTTCTTTGTACTGGCCAGTATCAGCCTCGTGGCCTGTTCCGCCGGCCCGAGTTTCAGGTACGAGTCTGATAGCTCGATACGCGCCCTCACTGAAAAGGAAGCGCCGCTTTATCCCGAGACGAGCTTCATTGTCTTTAGCGACCCGCACACATATGCCCCTGAGCTGGGAATAGAAGGAAAGGCGCTGGAATACTACTTGGCCAACGACCGGAAGCTTCTTAAAGAGAGCACGGAGATTCTTGACTCAGTCATTGAAGCGATAAAAGCCGAAAAGGCAAGCTTTGTTATCGTGTCCGGTGACCTGACCAAAGACGGCGAACTTGCCTCGCACGAGGTGTTTGCCGGTTACCTAAGCCAACTGGAAGCCAGCGGGAAGCAGGTATACATCGTGCCCGGCAATCACGACATACAGAACAGCCGCGCTTTCAAGTATGTTGGGGACAAGACCGAGCGTGTGCCAACGGTCACGCCCGAAGAGTTCGCGAGAATATACTCGGAATACGGATACCAGGAAGCACTCTATCGGGATACGGGCTCTCTGAGTTATGTCGCCGAACCACAGGCCGGCCTCTGGCTGTTAGCTCTAGATTCGTGCCGCTACGCGGAGCAGACGGAAAACAGCGAACCCATCACTGACGGCAGATTTAGCTCCAAGACCTTGCACTGGATTGAAGAGATGCTTATGGCAGCCGCCAAACAGGACAAGGCAGTTATCGCGATGTTGCATCATGGCATCGTTGAGCATTTCCAGGGCCAGGAGAAGTACGCCGGGGAATACCTGTTGGATGACTACGCGGCGATGTCAAAGCTGCTGGCAGCTTATAATGTGCGCCTTGTTTTCACCGGGCACTATCACTCGCAGGATATAACTGTGAAGCGCGGCCCAAAGGCCAACAAGTTTGTCTTCGATATTGAAACCGGGTCTCTGGTTACCTATCCTAGCCCCTATCGCCTGGTGAGCATAACTGCCTCGCAGAAAGTGATAGTCCAGACGCAGCACGTGACATCGATTCGGATGCACCCAGATGATTTCCAGGAATATTCTCTGGCCTACACAGAAAGCGGCGTAACGAAAATTGCTGCCCGTGCCATCCGCAATTTCGGGATTGGGCAGGCCGAAGCGGAAAACATAGGGCAGCAGGTAGCCCAAGCCTTCATCGCCCATTATGCCGGCGATGAAAGCCTGCCGGCCGGCCAGGAAGCAATCAGCACACATGGGCTGAGTCTACTGGGACGGGTTATAGTCACCTTTCGGAAGGGTCTCATTGAGGGGCTATGGCAGGATTTGGCGCCGCCCGACAATAACATCACTATCGACCTGAAAACTGGTGAATAGCAATAAGGGGAAGTGACTGGACTGTAGCCACTCCTTATCTTCTGCGGTAAGTCCCGCTTTTCCCGCCCGTCTTTCTTTCCAGGTATATTTCGGCAATGGTCATGCCTCTGTCTACGGACTTGGCCATATCATATATGGTCAGGGCGGCCACAGCCGTCGCCACCAGAGCCTCCATCTCCACACCGGTCTTGCCGGTACTCTTTACGATGCTGGTGATTTCAATACAGTCGTTCCCGGACAGGTCAAAGTCAATAGCGATGTCATCAATCGGTATCGGGTGGCACAGGGGGATTAAGTCGGGGGTCTTTTTGGCGGCCATGATGCCGGCCACCCGGGCGACGGCCATGACATCGCCCTTTTTCAGGCTGGCGGCTTTGATTTGGTGCAGGGTGCTCGGCTTCATTATGACCTTACCCCTGGTGACGGCCTCGCGGACACTTTCACCTTTCTGGCTGATATCGACCATGCGGGCTTCGCCGGTTGAGCTGATATGAGTTAGTTTGGTCATAACCTCACCCCCTGTCCCCCTCTCCTTAGGAAGGAGAGGGGGAAATAAAATTTGAAGAGGGACGGAGTCCCTCTTAGACGCCCCTATTACCCCCCAATCTGTCTCATTGGTCGTTCCGGTGGGCCTGACCCCTCGTTCAGGTGGTGGCGTTCTCGCTTAATGGCAACAGCTTTCTGGATAAGTTCCTTTAGCCTCTCGGTGCTGGCGCCATTACGCAAGGCCTCTTTCAGATTAACCTCGTCATCGTCTAAAAGGCAAGGCCGTAATTGACCATCGGCGGTGAGGCGGAGGCGATTACAGCTATGACAGAAATGCTCGGTCATCGGACTGATGAAGCCGATAGTGCCTTTCGCCCCGGCTAATCGGTAGTACCGGGCCGGGCCATTCCCCGTCTTGCCGATGTAAGGTTCCAGTTTGCCCAGAGCGAGGAGTCGCTGCCGGATTTCCTGTGTTGAGGCGGTCTTTAAGGATTCAGCTTCTGGTGTGCCCAGGGGCATGAATTCAATGAACCGGACATGCCAGCCCGGGTCAATAGTCAGCCGGGCGAAGTCAATGACTTCATCGTCATTGATGCCGCGCATTACCACCATGTTTATCTTGACCGGTTGCAGCCCGGCGCGATTGGCCGCTTCGATGCCCGCCAGCACCGCATTGAGTTGAGCCTGACCGGTAATGCGCTTGAACCTATCCATCCTCAATGTATCCAGGCTCACATTGACCCGGTTTAGCCCAGCCTCTTTAAGCTCAGCGGCGTATCGGCTCAGCAGTACCCCATTAGTGGTCAGTGAAATATCGTCAATGCCCTCTACCTGAGATATCATCCGGACCAGCGTAACCAGGTCGGGCCTCACCAGTGGCTCGCCACCAGTAAGGCGCACCTTGTTAATACCCAGGCTGGCGGCGACTCGTGCGAGCCTCTCGATCTCCTCATAAGATAGGATTTCGCTTCGGGGTAGATGAGGCACCGAGCCGGCCGAGCAGTAAACGCAGTTCAGGTTGCAGTGGTCGGTAACCGAGATTCTCAGGTAGTTAATCTGGCGCTGCCAGGAGTCATAAAGGCCGGTCATGAGCTTGCCTCTTCTCTTCTAATTACATGGATTGCCGTAGCTTTAAAGGTGGCATAAACCATTTTCCCTTTTTGCAGGTTCAGTTCTTCGGTCGACCGTTTGGTGACTAAAGCCACCAGCGGGAACCCACAATCAATCTCAATGCGGCTGAGCGGACCGGAGGATACTACCCGGGTTATTTCCCCGGCGAAGGAGTTCCGGGCGCTGCTGGAGACGGGTGAGAGAAACAATGTTACATCTTCGGGCCGCAGGCAGGCACTGACCACGGTGCCGGTGGGGTAATCGGAAATCGCCTCGATGACCCTGTCCCCGACCGTTACGGTAACCATTCTGTCCTGGTTGGACGCAATTATTCCGGGAATAATATTCTCGATGCCCACGAATTCAGCCACATCTCTATCGTTTGGCGCTTGAAAGACCTCACGCCAGCCGCCGGTCTGAACGATTTCACCGTTTAAGAGGACGCCCACCCGGTCGGCCAGCCGCTGGCCCTGGGACATATCGTGGGTAGCCATTATTATTGTGGTCTGGTGCTGATGCCGTATATTGCTTATCACTGCTTCAATTTTGGTTGTAGAGACCGGGTCAAGGTTGGCCGTCGGTTCATCCAGGAGCAACACCTCCGGCTCACTGATGATGGCCCGGGCGATAGCCACTCTCTGGGCCTCACCCCCGGATAGAGTCCGGGCATTTCTGTTTTTGTAGGCAGCCAGGTCAACCATCTCCAGAACATCGCCAACTTTTTGGTGACAGTTGCTGCTTTTATCGCCGCGCCACTTAAAACCGTAAGTAATATTGGCGTAGACGCTCGTGTGAAAGACTACCGGTTTCTGCAGAACAAAAGCCATGCGGCGGCGCGCCTCCAGCCTGGCCTTACCAGAGTTGGTAACATCGGTGCCGTCAAAATATATCCTGCCCGAGGCCGGCAAATCAAGGAGGTCAATCAGGCGGAGGAGGGTAGTCTTCCCGGCACCGGTTGGGCCAATCACGGCAAAAGCCTCGCCTCGCTCAACCCTGAGGTTGACCTTATTCAGTATTTCTCGTCCGCCATATCTCTGGCAGATGTCTATGGTTTCTATGAAAGACACTACTACCTCTGCTGGATTCTATTTAAGACGATATTGATTATCAATGCAATAAGAATAAGAATTATGCCCAGGGCGAAGGCTAGCCCAAAATCACCTTTGGATGTCTCCAGTGAGATGGCGGTGGTGAGGACCCTGGTCACTCCGAGTATGTTGCCGCCGACCATAAGGGCCAACCCTACCTCGGAGATAGCTCGACCAAAAGCCAGTAGAATTGCTGCCATAACGGCAAATCTGGCTTCTCTCAGGACAACCGCCATTGTCTGAAATCCGCTGGCGCCGAGGGAACGGGCCGTGTCAGGTATTGCCTTATCCACTCCGCTAAGAGCCGAAATGGTCAGACCGAGCAGTACCGGTGTAATCAGAATCATTTGCCCGATAATCATTACCGTGGGGGTGAAGAGCAGGCCTAAATCACCCAGAGGCCCGGCCCGGGAAAAAAGCACAAAGACAAAAAGGCCGACAACGACAGTAGGTATGCTATAGAATGTCTGAATTAGATTTAGTAAAATTCTTTTGCCGGCGAAGCGGTTGAAGTGGATGACACTGCCGAGCGGGAGGCAGATGACGGCAGCGAGGAGAGTGGCTGTCACTGAGATTCTCAGTGACAGCCCGGTAATACCCATTACTTCAGGGTCAAAGGAAACAATGAGCTGTACCGCTTTAACCAGGCCTTCCCAGATTACAGACATATGTCTTAAGACTCAACCTCCCCACAATTCGACCCTGGTGAAATAGTCTATTGTGTCGGTTCGGCCCCGGCGCACGGGGTGAACAACTGTAAGCCGTACTCCTTAACGCCGTATTTACCCATGAGGTCTTGAATCTCAGGTGATGTCAGGAAAGTTATCAGGTTGTTAGCCAAGTCAATCTTGACTCCTTTGACCTTCTGGGGATTTACGGCAATCACTGAGTAGACGTTGAGCAATATGCTGCCCTTATCAACTATCGGCACCAGTGCCAGCTTGCTCTTATAGGTCAGATAAGTTCCCATATCGGTCAGTGTGTAGCCCTGCTTCTCGTTGGCCATTTGTAGTGTTTGGCCCATGCCCAGCCCCGCCTCTATATACCAGGCACCGGCTTTTTCGACGGTGGCATAGTCAAAGCCAGCGGCTTGCCAGATTGCCTTCTCTTTGGAGTGAGTCCCGGAATTGTCTCCGCGTGAGATAAAGGTGCCCTTGCCCGTCTCCATTAATTTCTTGAAGGCTGCCTCCGGGCTCATGTCTTTAATGCCGGCGGGGTCGGCTGCTGGTCCCACGATGAGGAAATAGTTGTAAGCAAAGGGGACTCGCTGTACACCGTAGTTGTCGGAGACAAACTTTAGCTCATTGGATTTGTCATGGATGGTAATAACATCAGCATCCCCCCTCTTAGCGTATTCAAAAGCCGCGCCGCTGCCGAGCGATAGGATGTCTAGCTGTACATTGTACTTTTTTTCAAATCTGGGCTCCAGATAGCCCCACAGCCCGGTATCATAGAGGCTGGTAGTGGTAGCAACCCTCAGTCTTGGTTGAGGGGTCAGGGGCGCCACAGCGGACGAACCACAGCCAGCCAACAGGGCTACCAGGCTAGCTACCGTGATTAAGCTAAACAATATCTTGGCAGTTTTCTTCCCGAGGTTGGGTTTCAAAAGTCTATTCTCCTTTCATCATAGTAGGTAGACAGCGTTAGCCAGGCACCGTATAAAACCTGGTGGCCCGCGAACGGTTCGCCCGGGCACCGAGGCATGTTTAAGCCATAAAAAAGCACCTCGGAAGGAGGTGCTCTGGAGTAAACACCACAGGTATTTACTCAGCAAGACTCTCCTTTCCAAATACGGGAGGCGTGAGCGTTTCCCCTCACACCCTATCGGTTGCCGCCCATAGGTGAACACCCGTAGGGCCAGCAACTCGGAGACTGATTGCTCAGTAATCACTATAACCCATTGGCCACTGGTAAGTCAAACAGGGATTAGGGATTGCGGCTGGTTTGACAGGCCTGATGGTATAATAGTAGAATATTTCGCAGTACTGGTTGTTGCGTTTCTGATAGAGGAGGGACAAGCAATGGCAACAGCAGCGCCTTTAACTGCTATTCGTCAACTTGCCACACCCGCCTTCATCCACGCTGAAAGATGTTGGCCTCAGGTTGATAAACTTTCCCCTTGTGAAGCCGCCTGCCCGTTACACATGGATGTCCCCAACTACATCATGGCTATTGCCCAGGGCAATATGACCCAGGCCTTAGCCATCATGCGGGAGAGCAACCCCCTGCCGTCTATTTGTGGACGGGTCTGTCACCATCCCTGCGAAGAAGAGTGTAACCGTAAGCTGGTTGATGCCCCGGTAGCCATCGAGTGGCTCAAGCGATATGCCGCTGATTGTGGGGATAGCGAAAAGCCCTCTCCCGTAAAGAAAACCAGGCGGGAAAGAGTGGTCATTGTCGGCTCTGGCCCGGCCGGTTTGACCGCGGCGCACGATTTAATTAAAAAGGGCTACGGCGTCACCATCTTTGAAGCGGCGGCCACACCCGGGGGTATTCTCTCTTCAGCCATCCCCAACTTTATCCTGCCCCTTGAGGCAGTACAGGCTGATATTGACTATATACAGGCTTTAGGCGTACGCCTTCACACCAATGTCCGAATCGGTAAAGACATCAGCCTGGCCGGCCTGCGCAATCAGGGCTTCAAAGCCATATTGTTGGCCGCTGGTGCCCAGAAGAGTGGCGAGCTGCGCATACCCGGCGCCAATCTAACCGGAATATTCTATGCCCTGCCTTTTCTGAAGGCCGCCAAGAAAGGAGAGCAACCGCCACTAAGCGGCACGGTATGGGTAATCGGTGGTGGTGCCGTGGCCATGGATGTGGCTCGAACCGCCCAGCGACTCGGCGCGAAAGAGGTGCATGCCGCCTGCCTCGAGTCAAGAGAGGACATGCCCGCCTACAAATGGGAGATTGAGGCGGCAGAGAAAGAGGGGGTAAAGATACATCCGTCCCTGGCCCCGCAGGAGTTCGTCTCTAAGAGCGGCCGCAAGGTCAACGGGATTAGCTTCAAGCGTGTCACCTCAACCTACCTTGACAGTGACGGCCGGATTCACTGGACGCTGATGGCCGGCCCGGGCAGCGATTTCGCTGTGGATACCGATTATATCGTCGTTGCCATCGGGCAGGTCCCGGATACGAGCGGCCTGCAAAATGAGTCGCTGGAAATCAGCAAAACAGGCCAGGTGGCGGTCGACCGGAATACCGGCCAGACCAATGTTCGCGGGGTTTTCGCCGCCGGCGATGTCTCGGCCACCGGCCGCACCGTAACCGAATCAATGGCGGCCGGCCGGCGGGCGGCTATTTCCATCGACCAGTACCTGAGCGGCAAGCCAATCGTTGCCCTGAACGGTACCAAGGAGACAATAAGAATCAAGACCGAGGATGTGCCCTCTTACTTCCCACGGCGGGAGCGCTGGGATATGCCACGGCTCTTGCCCCGAGAGGCTACCAGGACATTTAAGGAAGTGGACCTGGGTTATGTCCAGTGGCAAGCCGTGGAAGAAGCCCGGCGGTGTCTGAATTGCCGGATGTGCGCTAACTGTATCTTCGACCGCGGCCAGCTGTGCTTTGAGACAGCGGACCGATTATTATAATTCTAGGGAGGTAGACATGTGCTTACTATGTAAAGAGTTTGGCGACCCGAATGTGGCCGGTGGTATCTGGTACCTGAATCCCAAAAACCATGCCCGAAACATGTACAAACTGAGATTACCCGGGGAGGGGTTCAGAGGAGCGGAGGCCGGCCTGGAAACCGGCGTCCGAACCGGGCCAACGATTGCTGACCTGCTCGCCGCCACGGAGGAAGGCGACTACAACAAATACACCAAGTTCAAGCAGGAAATGCAGGCCAGGGGACAGGGCAGCCAGGTTGTCCCGCTCAATGATGCCGACACGATACTGGAACTCTGCTCACCTATCGGTCTCATCGGCTGCATCTGCCGCCGTGACTATCGTGCCATCGAGGAAAGAAACGAGCACGAGTATACTTGCATGGGCATGGGCGTGGGTATGCTCAAGTGGGAGCGCTGGCCAGAAAGGTATAAAGGCGGCGTCAAATTTGTGAATATAGACGAGGCCAAGGAATGGAACCATGAGATGGACCGCCGGGGCTTTGTCCATATCCTGATGCTCTTCGGCGCACCATTTATCGGCGGCTTCTGCCAGTGCGATTACCCGGACTGCGGCGCACTGAGAAACGCCGTCGATTTCGGCGTCGGCACGCTGAGAAGCCACTATGTAGCCATGGTCAACTATGATATCTGTAATGGCTGTGGCATTTGCGCCCAGAGATGCCAGTTCGGTGCGCTCAAATTTGAGGTCACCAGTGAGAAAGCCAATATTGATATGTTCAAGTGCTATGGTTGTGGTCTCTGTGAGTCCGGTTGTCCCAGAAAGGCGATTACCCTGGTGAGACGAGAAACCCTACCAGCCGTCGCGGAGGTGTGGACATGACATTACCGACCGGTTTTGGCCGAAAGTTTCCCAAAATCACCATAGACTACCAGAAATGCACTGTTCCCTTCGCCTGCAAGCAGTGCCTGCAGATTTGCCCGATGATGGTGTTCAGCGTCCAGCGCGTCATGGCTAAAGAACAGAGGCTGAAGGAAATGGACCCCGGGATTGATGGGAACTATGTACTCCATGTTGTGCGCCGGGACAAGTGCACCGTGTGCAACAAGTGCCTTGATGTCTGCCCGGTAGGCGCTCTAAAAATAGAGGTACCGTAGGAGGAAGCGATGGCACAGGACCCATTTGAAGCCCTCAGAAAAGCACCCTATACCGTGTTCACGGCTCCCCGGCCATATTCCTTCGACCTGAATGAAGATATGGTCAACATGCTGCGCAAGGAGTTTAGCGCCGATATTATCGCCACCAAATTCTGTGAAGCCATTGGCGGGAAAACACCGAGCGAGATTGAGAAGATTGGCAAGAAGCTGTTTGAAGACTACGGCCAGAAGTGGATGAAGCGGACGATGCAGCTAAGTGATGAGTACCCCG
>CAYGYD010000047.1:0-6182 GCA_964354005.1 uncultured Dehalococcoidales bacterium
CCTCATTGGCGGCCAGCCCGTTGTCAAATGGATGATTCCTCAAAATGAAATAGATAGCTTCATGGCAAAGCAGAAACGGATTGTACTCCAGAACTGCGGCGTAATTGACCCTGAATCTATCGATGACTACCTGGATAGCGGTGGCTATCAGGCGCTGGAAAAAGTACTTCGTGGCGTATCGCCGGTTGAGGTGATAGACCAGGTCACTAAATCTGGACTAAGAGGCAGGGGTGGGGCCGACTTTCCTACCGGCACCAAGTGGGCCTTGGCCCGCAAGTCCCCCGGCTTTCAGAAGTATGTTATCTGTAATGCTGACGAGGGCGACCCCGGTGCCTTCATGGACAGAAGTGTCCTAGAAAGCGACCCGCACAGTGTTCTCGAGGGTATGGTGATTGCGGGATACGCTATCGGAGCCACGGAGGGCTTCATTTACTGCCGCGCTGAATATCCGCTGGCGATACAACGGCTGGAGATTGCCTTAGCCCAGGCGAGAGAGCGGGGATTTCTCGGTGAGAACATACTGGGCTGCGCGTTTGATTTTGATATTAGCATCAGACAGGGGGCAGGTGCTTTCGTTTGCGGCGAAGAAACTGCTCTTATGATGTCGATAGAAGGTCGCCGCGGGATGCCGAGAGTCCGCCCGCCGTTTCCGGCCCAGTCAGGCTTGTGGGGCAAGCCGACTAATATCAATAATGTGGAGACCTTCGCCAATGTGCCGTGGATTATCCTTCATGGCGCTGAAGCCTACAGTGCCTGCGGCACGGAAAAAAGCAAAGGGACCAAAGTGTTCGCCCTGGCGGGGAAGATAGCCCGCAGTGGTCTGGCTGAAGTACCAATGGGGATAACGATAAAGGAGATTGTCTTTGATGTCGGTGGCGGGACTTCGACCGGGCTTCCCTTCAAGGGGATTCAGATCGGCGGGCCATCGGGAGGAGTTATTCCAGCCAGCCTGGGCGATACTCCCATAGACTATGACTCAGTGACCCGCACTGGTGCCATCATGGGTTCGGGCGGCCTAATTGTAATGGACGAGAGCACCTGCATGGTAGATGTAGCCAAGTTTTTCCTTAATTTCACTCAGGACGAATCCTGTGGCAAGTGCACTTTTTGCCGGATAGGAACCATGCGCATGATGGAAATCCTAGAGAGGATAAGCAATGGCGAGGGTAAAGAGGGAGACATTGAGACTCTTGAGGAGCTAGCTTCAAATGTGAAACAAGCCTCTCTCTGCGGATTGGGACAGACGGTACCCAATCCGGTATTGACAACGCTCAAATACTTCCGAAATGAATATGAGGCGCACATATATGAGAAGAAATGCCCGGCAAAGAAGTGCCGAGCCTTAATTTCATATGAGATTATCCCCGAGAAGTGCCCGGGATGCGGACTTTGCGCCAAGAACTGCCCGGTGGGGGCGGCCTCCGGCGAAAGGAAGAAGCCCTATACTATCGACCAAGAGAAATGCATCCGTTGTGGGCTGCGTATGAGTGTATGCCGACTCAAAGCCATAACGGTCCTATAGGGAGGTGGGAAATGCCTAGGGTATCCATAACCCTGAACGGGAAAAGGGTTGAGGCTGATGCTGAGAGCACTATCCTGGATGTATCTCGGCAGAACGGCGTTGATATACCTACCCTTTGTCATGACCCGCGGCTGAAGCCCACGGCAGCCTGCCGCCTGTGCCTAGTAGAGGTGCAAGGTGCCCGTGGACCATTACCGGCTTGTGCGACTCAGGTTGCCAATGGCATGGTGGTCACAACAAAATCGGAGGGGCTGACCAGGAGCCGGCGGATGGCGCTTGAGTTACTCCTTTCCGACCACTACGGGGATTGCATTGCCCCTTGCCAGCTGGCCTGCCCGGCAGGCATAGACATACAGGGCTATATCGCTTTAATTGCCAGCGGGCAATACCTGGAGGCTTTGAAGCTTATTAAGGAGAGAAACCCGCTACCGCTGGTTGTCGGTCGGGTCTGTCCTCGTTTCTGTGAAAAGAGTTGCCGCCGCAATGTGGTGGATGAGCCACTGGCTATCAATTGCCTGAAACGGTTTGCGGCCGATTATAACCTTGAGCATGATGGAGTTATCTATACCCCCAACCCCAAGCCACCCACTGGCCACCGGGTAGCCGTGGTGGGTGGCGGTCCGGCCGGCCTTTCGGCCGCCTACTATCTCGCCCTGGAGGGGCATGAGGTAACGATTTTCGAGTCCAGCCCGCAGCTAGGTGGGATGCTCCGATATGGAATCCCAGAGTACCGCCTGCCCAAAGCAATTCTTGACAAGGAAATCGCCTCCATTACCAGGCTGTGCCATGAAGCCCGTTGCGGGGTGTCACTCGGCCACGACTTTACCCTGGAGAGCCTGAAAAAGGAGGGTTACCAGGCTGTATTTCTCGCCCTGGGGGCTCAAGCCAGCCAGAAGCTGGGAGCGGAGGGAGAAAACCTGCCCGGCGTACTCTCTGGAATCGGATTCCTGAGGGATGTGGCTCTCGGGAAGAAGGTAGCTATCGGGCAAAGAATAGCCGTTATTGGTGGTGGGAATACGGCCATGGATGCCGCTCGCACCGCACTCAGGCTCAAAGCGGCTGAGGTGACCATTGTTTACCGGCGGTCACGCGAGGAAATGCCGGCGAGTGATGAAGAGATAGAACAGGCCGAGGAAGAGGGAATCATCTTCCAGTTCCTGGCCGCCCCAGTCAAAGCCAACGCAGCGGATGGGCGGGTCAGCTCCCTTGAATGTATCAGGATGGCCCTGGGGGCGCCGGACAGCTCGGGCCGGCGAAGGCCGGAGCCGGTAGCCGGTTCGGAGTTCACCATGAATGTGGACACGGTAATTGCCGCTATCGGGCAAACCCTTGATACCGCCGGCTTTGCCAAAGATGGCACGGTAAAGCTCGACCGGAGAGGGTATATCGATGCTAAAAAAGAGACAATGGAAGCCACGCTTGATGGAGTGTTTGCTGGTGGCGATTGCACCTCGGGCCCGGCCACGGTGGTCGAAGCCATAGCCGCTGGACGAAGGGCGGCAGTCTCTATCAACCACTACCTCAATGGCGAAAAGGTCACTCCTCTGCAAAAACCGTATGTGTGTACCAAAGGGGAACTGGATGAGATTGACCCCAAGGATTACGATTCTAAACGCCGCATTCCAAGGGGGCGAGTAGCGGCTCTTCACCCGGAGATACGGAGGATAAACTTTGACGAAATTGAGACCGGCTTCACTGAGAAGATGGCCAGAGCAGAGACAGAGCGCTGCCTAGCTTGCGGCTGTCTGGACGTCTTTGAATGCAAGTTACGTGACTATGCTACCGAATACGGGGTGAATGACAAGAAGTACTCCGGTCGCCGGCGTCATCTGCCAGTGAAGGAGAACGAACACCCGTATATTGTAAATGACCCGAATAAATGCATCCTGTGCGGCCGTTGTGTCCGGATATGCAACGAGGTTGAAGGCATCGGCGCTCTGGGCTTCTCCAACCGCGGCTTCAGGACCAGGGTTGAGCCGGCGCTCGGCATGCCGCTCGGGGAGACAGCCTGCAATTCCTGCAGCCAGTGCATCTCCACTTGTCCCACGGGCGCCCTAACGCCCAAAGTGCAATTGCCGAAACCTGGCCCTTGGCAACCGGCAACAGTGCCCACCGTCTGCCCTTACTGCGGGATTGGCTGCAACCTGGAACTGAATGTTGTCGGTGACAGGATTGTCAGTGTTACCTCGCCAATCGACAGCCCGGTAAATGAAGGCAACCTGTGCAAAAAGGGCGCTTTCTATCCCACCGTACTACACAATCTAAAGCGGCTCAAAGCCCCTCTCATTAAGCGAGACAACTCCTTAGTTCCGGCTTCATGGGAAGAGGCGCTGGCCTTAGCCGGCAACGGGCTGAAGCAGATAAGGGACCGCTCCGGTGCGGACCGGCTGGCCGTGCTGGCCTCGGCGATGCTCACCAATGAGGAACATTACCTTGTCCAGAAGCTGGCCCGGGCGGCTCTGGGGACGAACAATCTGGGTTGCCTGACGATGCCTACTATCGCCAACCTCCTGCCGGCTCTCGGTAAGAACGCCTCAACCTGTTCCTTCAATGACATTTTCGCCGGTGACCTGATTATGGTCTATGGATGCGACCTGTCAGAAGACTATCCGATAATCGCTCAGAAAGTCAGGAAGGCAGTGAGCCGGGGCAGCAAGCTCGTCACACTCAGCCCGCGACAAACCGGCATCGACTCTCTGGCGGAGGTTGGTATCAAAGTCAACCGCCGCACCGGATTGAACTTGCTCGAGTCCATGCTAGGCTACATCATGTCCTATGACCTCGTGGACCACGACTTTGTAAACACGCGCACCGCCAACTTCCGTAAGTTTGATGAAGAGATGCAAAAACAATCCGTGGGAGAGTTGGCCAATGTGCCCTGGGCTAAGCCAGCGAAAATAGTGGAAGCAATCCACCTTCTGATTCGGGCGCGGCGCCTGGTACTGGTTCTTGATGCGGCTACTATTACCCCAGTCGAGCTTGACCTGCTCAGTAATCTCATGCTGGCGACGGGCAATATCGGTCGTGACAGCGCCGGGATAATCCTGTTGCGTACCCCCGGTAACGCTCAGGGGTTAGTTGATATGGGCGTGACACCAGACTATCTGCCCGGCCAGGAATCCGTCAGCAATCCGGTTGCCCGACGGCGCTTTGAAGTGAAGTGGGGTAGCACCATTCCGGCGAAGCCCGGTAGAGACGCTGTGGAAATCATCAGGGGAATTGAGAGCGGCGAAATTCAGGGTGTACTGGTGACTGGCGGTGACGCCGCCGGTGAGCTACGGAACGCCATTTATGAAGTCCCGATTTTCTCTGTGCTGTTAGATACCGTGGCACCACAAAAGCCGCCCTATCCCGATGTAGTCCTCCCGCAGGCAACTTTCGCCGAAAGCCGGGGTACTTATACCAACTGTGAGCGGCGGATTCAGCGGCTGCAAGCGGCGCTCAGTCCGGCCGCCGGAAAGCAGAACTGGCAGATTCTGGCCGCTCTGGCATACTATCTGGACTATTCCATGAGTTACTCAACAGTCGCTGGCATCGATGACGAGATTGCCGAACTGATACCTCTTTATAAAGGTATCAAAGACTGTGAAGTGGGTAAAGCCGCTCAGTGGCATTTCAGCCGCAATGGTAAATTCGACCTTAAGGATGGCTTAGCCCGTTTTCGGTCGTTTCAAGCTAGACACTCACTGCTCTGACACGGCTCGCCTGAAGAAAATCAATATCGCCAACCTGTGCCGTATTGCCCCGGGTGGGAAGGCCTGGCCAGCATAGACTCACTGGCAGTAGTCTCACAGACAAGCTATTGAGAGGGGATTCCGTTGGCTCGTATCGGTTACGCCGCTTTCTCAACGGGTGCCAATGTGTAGTCGCTTCTCGTCATCATTGCCGCGAGCCCTTCCACGTATTCCGCCGAACAACCTGAGAATGGTCAGGTAAAATCAAGATAGGTTATATTGACAAGTCAAACAAAGAGAACTACAATGCAGACGCTATAGATTCCACCCCGCTCCGCGATTGAAGGGGAGGGTAACGGAGATAGGCTAAGCATAACGACCGAAACGACATGTTCAGGGGGCTTTGAGCCGCTACCTGTATGTGGTCGCTTGGGTGGCGGGGAGTCAATAGCGAAACCGACCTGAAGACGGTCGGTTTTTGCTTATTAAAGGGGGGCAGAAGCTTCCTGGCCAACCAGGAATATCAGGCTGTCCAAAAAGGGAGGGGAATGCTATGCTTAAGGGTAGAATGGCAGGAACCAAAGCGTGGCGAATAGTACCACTCATAGTAACGGCAGTAGCGCTTCTTGCCGCTAGCGTTCTCTCATTTTGGGAGCCAGTGTCGGCCAGCGAAGGCCACGAACAAAGCATCACCCAAGTCCAGCTACCGAAGTCTGCCAGTCCCTATGAAAAGATTATCACCGATGAAAGCGGAAATCAGATTACTCTAGCCATCTTCCCCCTGCCCCCGCCAAAAACAAAAGTAGCCGTGGCGACTGTGCCCGATGTGCATATAGCCGGGGCAATCAATACTTTATCAAACGTGCCAGCATTTGACTGGAGCTATGGTTGTTCCGCCACTGCAGCGGCTATGCTCTTTGGCTATTACGACCGCACCAGTTACGGCAATATGTATTCAGGCCCAACGGGAGGCGGTGTTTGTCCAC
>CAYGYD010000047.1:6282-8330 GCA_964354005.1 uncultured Dehalococcoidales bacterium
CGCACCAGTTACGGCAATATGTATTCAGGCCCAACGGGAGGCGGTGTTTGTCCACTGGACAACTCTGTCTGGGGCACTGGTGAAAGTCCCCTCAGTGCTACTCATAATGGCATTGATGGCAGGGCGATAAGAGGACACGTTGATGACTACTGGATAGATGCTGGCGAACCCGGCCCTGACCCCTGGGTCGGTAACTGGCCGGAACATACGCTGGGGGATTGCTCCGGCGACTACATGGGCACCAACCAGTGGAAATATGGAAGTCCAGTTGCCTACAATATTGATGGAGGCACTTTGTTCTTTTGGTACACTGACGGTAACCCCCTCTATGACTACATAGGTCAGGAGCCTACTTACCGTGACGGATGCCACGGGATGAAATTATTCGCTCAGTCTCGCGGCTATACGGTAGTGACAAATTTTTCCCAAATGATACAAGGACAGGGGAGTAACCCTAGCTTAGGCTTCACCTTCGCCAATTTCCAGTCTGAAATTGATGCCGGGCGCCCGGTGCTTATCCAGCTTGCAGGCCATACTATGCTGGGATATGGATACAACACAACAGGAAATATTATCTACGTCCATGATACCTGGGATTACAGTAACCACGAGATGACATGGGGCGGAACTTACGGTGGTATGCAGCATAGGGCGGTGACCGTAATCCGGCTTCAAGTAACTGCACCTACAGTAACCAACTCCACCGGTGCCACCAATATCACCGATACGGGAGCCAGGTTAAATGGAGAACTAACCTCAACTGGCGGTGTAAACCCAACGGTACACATCTACTGGGGCGACAACAATGGTGGCACCACACCAGGAAACTGGGATAACGATGTCAACCTGGGGGTTAAAGGACTGGGGACTTTCTATACGGACATAAGCGGTCTAACCCCCGGCAGTACATATTATTACCGGTGCTACGCCAGCAACTCCGCAGGCCCCGATTGGGCGGATAGTACCACGAGCTTCACTACCACCGTGCAGCCAGTAAAGCTTGTCTTTACCTCGAACCGCGATGGCAATGAAGAAGTCTACTGGATGTACGCCAATGGCACCAGCCAGACCCGGTTGACTAATACTCCGGAAAAGGAAGTTGGCCCAGCGCTATCGCCAGATGGAACCAAGATTGCTTTTACCTCGTGGCGCGATGGCAACGCTGAAATCTACCTAATGAATGCTGACGGCAGTAGTGTAACCCGGTTGACCAACGACCCGGCTCCGGACATGTGGCCGGCATGGTCACCCGATGGTACCAGGATTGCTTTCAACTCCAGCCGTGATGGCAACGCTGAAATCTACGTAATGAATGCTGACGGCAGTAGTGTAACCCGGCTGACCGATAGTCCGCTGAGTGATATTATGCCAACATGGTCACCTGATGGCACCAAAATTGCCTTCACTACCAACCATTATGGGAACTTGGAAATCTACGTAATGAATGCTGACGGCAGTGATGTGACCCGGTTGACCGACAACCCGGCTATGGATACCTGGCCGGCATGGTCGCCTGATGGCACTAAAATTGCCTTCACCACCCATCGTGATGGCAATGCTGAAATCTACGTAATGAATCCTAATGGGTCCAACCAGGTCAACGTAACGGATAATAGCACGGCGGACGATAACCAGCCGGTATGGCTATCTCTGCCGATTGGACTCAAGATTGCATTCACTTCTTACCCTGATGGCAAACTTGAAATCTACACAGTGTTTGTTGACGGCAGTGGCTTGTTCCAGCTGACTAACAATATGGCTGGCGATTGGACCCGGGGCTACTGGGCGACACCGCAGGTCACCACCAATGATGCCACCAATATAACTACTAACAGTGCCACGCTGAATGGCAACCTGGATTCTCTGGGGTCAGCCTCGTCGGCTAATGTCTCTTTCGAGTGGGGGCTCACTACCGCCTATGGCAATGAGACTACACCACAGGTGATGACCACACCCGACGCATTCAGCGCCAACATCACCGACCTGAATCCGAATACTACCTACCATTTCCGGGCCACGGCCGTCGGTGATGGCATGGGCTATGGCTC
>CAYGYD010000047.1:8430-12820 GCA_964354005.1 uncultured Dehalococcoidales bacterium
GTGACCTTCTACTATGACCTGGGAAGCCTGGCACCTCACACCACCTACTACTTCCGCGCCAAGGCCGTTGGCAACGGCGGCCACGGCACAAGCTATGGCGATGAGAAGAGCTTCACTACCTTAAGTACGCCGCCATCGGTTACCACCGATAATGCCACCAGCGTCTCCTTTTTCTCCGCCCGGCTAAAGGGCAACCTTACCGACCTAGGCACGGCCAGTTCGGCCAATGTCTCCTTCTTGTGGGGCACCAACCCAGGCAACCTCACCGCCGAGACGACTGCCCAGATACTGAGTGCCAATGTTACCTTTTACTATGACCTGGGTGGCCTATCAGACAATACCACCTACTATTTCCGGGCTAAGGCCGTTGGCCACGGTACCAGCTACGGTGATGAGGAGAACTTCACTACCTTACTAACTACCCCGCCAGCGGTTACCACCGACAATGCCACCAGCGTTAGCCCTTTCTCTGCCCGGTTGAACGGTACCCTGACCTCGCTGGGCACGACCAGTTCGGCCAATGTCTCCTTCTTGTGGGGCATCAACCCAGGCAACCTCACCAGCGAGACTCCCGTCCAGACACTGAGTGCCAATGTTACCTTCTACTATGACCTGGGTAGCCTATCAGACAATACCACCTACTATTTCCGCGCCAAGGCCGTCGGCCACGGCACCAGCTACGGCGATGAGGAGAGCTTCACTACCTTAGTTCCGGTGCCGCCATCGGTTACCACCGATAATGCCACCAATATTGGCTCTTTCTCCGCCCGACTAAATGGCACCCTCACCTCGCTGGGCACGGCAAGCTCGGCCAATGTCTCCTTCCGGTGGGGCACCAGCTCGGGCAACCTCACCAGCGAGACACCTGTCCAGACACTGAGTGCCAACGTTACCTTCTACTCTAATCTCACCGGCCTGTCAGCGAACACGGTCTACTATTTCCGGGCCAAGGCGGTCGGCCATGGCACCAGCTACGGTGATGAGAAGAGCTTCACCACCTTGACTGCTCCTGGTGGTGGCGGGGGCGGCGGTGGGGGTGGTGGTGCGGCAGGTTACACGGTTACTCTTAGTGGATTCATTCCATCAACTCCACTCAGGCTGGATAGCAGCGGCGCTCTTCTGGAAGCGGCCCAAATTAAGAGCGATAACGGCAAGCTCATTCTTGATATTGCCAAGGGGACAAAGTTTCTTGATGCGGCAGGTAATATACTGAAGACACTATCCTGCATTGACGTTCAGTCGCCCCCGCCGGCACCATCACAGGGTGTCATCATCCTCGCTTGCGAGTTGAGTCCGAATGGAGCTAACTTTGAGCCACCAATTACCCTGACTATGCCGTTCGACCCGCAGGCCCTACCCAGCGGCGTCAACGCCCGTGACCTCTACATTGCCTTCTGGGATGGTAATGAGTGGAAGACTGTGGCTAGCACGGTAGACACGCAAGCCAGCACGGTAAAGGCGGAAGTCGGCCACCTCAGTCACTTTGCTTTGATTGGCAAGCTGCCGCCGCCACCGCCCCCACCAGCGCCAGCCAAATTCACCGTGTCTGACCTAGTAGTTACTCCGGGCACCTGCAAACCAGATGAAGAAGTAACTATCGCCGCCACGGTGAGTAATACTGGTGGTAGCAGTGGACAGTACGAAGTCGTCCTCACCATCAACGGGGTGAAGGAGGCCACCAAATCCGTCACTCTCAGTCCAGGTACGAGCTTGCCGGTTAAATTCACTGTGAGCAAGAGCACTACCGATACCTACAAGGTTGACGTTAATGGTGTTACAGCCTCGTTTGTGGTTGAGAAGCCGGCGCCAACCCCAACCACGGCTCCAGTACTGACACCCACACCGGCGTCACAAGCGGCACCTCAGCAATTTAACTGGTTAATCGTTGGAATTATCGTTGGACTGGTGGTTCTCGGCGGAGCAATCTACGGTGTGTTGCGTATGAGACGCCGTGTCTGAAGGCAGCCCCACTCATTTAACTATGCCTAACAGAGTCGTCTGACAGGAACAAAATGACCCTCAAGGAACTGACCTCTGAGAGCCCACCCTGAGACTTGTTTCCGATTGCGCTCTCTATTTCATTTTCGGATTCTTTGAGATTTCGTTCAATTGGGTCCACATGACGCAGGACATCAAAAGGGGCTCATCATGGTTGCTGTGGCCTTCTGGCTCGACAAGGATTATAATCTTGTTAAAGAAGTTTCAAACCTCTGATATAGCTGTCCACAGCGGGCAGTACAGAGTCACGAACGAGTCAGACTGTTACTTGAAACGAATCTATTAGAAGGTCAACACAATGAGTAAATTGAATCTGCAGGAAGTAGACAAGGTGGAAGTTACGGTCTTGGTAGACAATTACACAGATGCACTTTTAATTCAGAGCACAGACATGGTCAAACGACCACAGACGCCGCCTCCGAATCTGCCGCTAGCAGAACATGGATTCTCATGTCTCCTCAAAGTCTCTAAGGGAGCCGAAGAACACGTAGTGCTAATGGACGCGGGTGTGTCAACGACCTGTTTTTTTAATAATGCACGCGTTCTGCATGTGGACTTGAGCAAAGTTGAGGCGGTGGTTCTCAGCCACGGCCATATCGACCATTTTGGAGCTCTCGTAGATTTTCTAAACAAAGCTACAAAGGGAATACCGGTTGTCCTTCATCCAGATGCCTTTCTTCAGCGCTGTCTAAATATCCCCATTGCCGGCCAGCGGATAGACTTCCCCAGGTTAGATGAAGTAGCCTTAAAGGAAACGGGAGCGGTACTTCATATAGTTGAGGAGGCTTCTACGTTGTCCTCGGACCTCATCCTGATTTCAGGGGAAGTGCAGCGAGTAACGGATTTTGAGAAAGGTTTTCCCTGGGCCGAAGCGAAAATTAGTGACAAATGGGTTGTGGATCCTTTTCGTGATGACCAGGGGGTGGCAGTCAAGGTGAAAGGCAGGGGACTGGTAGTTATCGGTGGATGTTCCCATGCTGGCATCATCAATACGGTCAAACACGTCCAGGCGGTTACACAAACGAGCAAGGTTTACGCAGTTCTGGGCGGGTTTCATCTCACGGGGCAGATTTTTGAGCCAATCATCGGCCCGACAATTGAGGAGATGAAGAAGATAGGCCCAGATTTTGTCATGCCTATGCACTGCACCGGCTGGCAAGCCATCAATCAATTCGCCAAGGAGATGCCTCAGCAGTTCGTCCTCACAACCGTGGGGACAACATACGTTTTCCAATAATCCTAATAGCAATCCTGTCACAATAGACTATAGATGACTGGCGAAAGCGTTACCCCTGCCGTCCCACCTCCGGAGAAGACAAGAGGGGTAGCTGTATGGACGAGGAGTTGGCAATGGTGAGGGAAATGAGTCCTAGGATTGATGCGTCACAACTGTCGCCAGCGGCCAAAATAATTCTTGCCTTCCTATTAAGTGTCCCACGGGTCTACGCTCAAGCAGGAGTTATTGAAACTGTAGAGCTTATACACACGAAGTCTGGTTGACTATTATAAGTGAGCACAAAAGACCACTGTTCTGGCGTAATCAGATGTCCAAAAGGAGACGAAATGGAAGCGCATAATACCGAGAAGGCAGAAATTATTCAAGCTGTAGAGTCCAAGCAGGAGAGGTTTTGGAGAATCTCGGACGCCATATGGAGTTATGCTGAACTGGGGCTGGAAGAGTATCGGTCATCAAAGCTTCTGGCCGATACGCTGGAGGAAGCCGGGTTTGAAGTTAACCGGGGGGTTGCCGGCATGCCCACGGCCTTTGTCGCCAGCTGGAGCCACGGGACTGGCAAACCCGTGCTCGGCTTTCTCGCTGAATACGATGCTTTGCCCATGCTTTCCCAGAAGGCAGGCGCGGCGACACAAGAAGCGATGGTGCCCGGTGCGCCCGGCCACGGGTGTGGCCATAACACGATGGGTACAATGCAGGCTCTGGCGGCGGTGGTGCTGCAGGAGAACATACAGAAGAAGGGACTGAACTGCACCTTAAAATATTTTGGCTCACCGGCTGAGGAGATGCTGGTTAGCCGCCCCTACATGATTCGTGCCGGCTTGTTCAAGGGTGTGGATGTCGTCATCGACTGCCACAGTGGTGCCCGCTTCGGCAGCGGCTATGGGATATCAGGAGCAGGCATGTATTCCTTTGTGGTGAGCTTCAGAGGAAAGACGGCTCATTCCGGGGCTAATCCGTGGAAGGGAAGGAGCGCAGTCGACGCCGTAGAACTGATGCACGCCGGCACGGAGAGGATGAGGGAACACTTGCCATCGACCGCACGAATACACTGGGTCACAATGGAAGGTGGCGAAGCACCTAATGTCGTCCCCGACTACGCCAGCACATGGTACTTTGTCAGAGATACCGATGATAAGCTAGAAGCTGATTTCAACT
>CAYGYD010000048.1:0-12721 GCA_964354005.1 uncultured Dehalococcoidales bacterium
AATCTTTTCTTGAAATCACTTCTCTTAAACCTTGTCTCATAGACTCTCCAGTAAAGCCACCATGCCATCTGCATGCTTTCTGACAAATCTAATGATAAAGCAATTGGCATTCTTCCATTTTCAAGTATCTTTATGTATTCAGCAACGTTAAAGGTGTTGAGGTAGAAAATATCTCTCAAGTAAGAGCCTCCGCTCGCACCAAGACCAACATAAAGGGGCACTGTCACAGAACAATACTTTGGGACCCCTTCTTTAGTGAATGCCCAAACAGACGTTCTTTCATATTCTTTGTCATAAAATATATCCTCCAGGATGTGAAGCATATTTCTTCTCTTAAAGATATTTCGTACGTTGTAGTTACTGTGCTTAGCCGACTCTCCCATTTTGGTGTATGGAAAATTGAAGAGGGGATAAGCGGCAACCTGGTCAATACCCATCTCAACCAACTCATGACCGGCCTGCTCTAACTCACCATAGGTCTGACTGGGTAAAGCAAAAATGAAGTCCACATTGAAACATGTGAATCCTTTATTGACAGCCCTTTCAACTGCTGCCTTTACTTCTCTCGTATTATAGGGTCTATTGAGGATTTTTAGATATTTGTCTTGTAGAGCTTCTACTCCGGTACTTAGATTTTTTACGTTTAGGGATTTTATACTGTTGAGATTGTCTAAGCTCAAATCATTAGGATGACTCTCCATATGTATATCACACTGCATATTAAAATTCCGAAAGATATGTTCTAAAATCTTGTCCAGGCCGCTATAAAGCATTGTTGTGGGCGTTCCGCCACCAATGTAAAAAGAAGTGACCGGTTTACCACCAAAAAGACCAGAGTAGAAGTTGATTTCCTTCTTAACAGCTCTGGTATACATTTCGGCTACCTCAGGTTGATAAATCTCCTTGTTATACGGGCAGTAGGGACATATTTGTCTACAGAAAGGGATATGAAGATAGAGTCCAAATTCGCTGATATCTTGAAACTTCCTTTCAAGGCTCTCGTAGGAAGGAACCTTATTTTCAAGTATCATGTTGCTCTCTTTAGTCAACAATTTCCTGATTTGGTTTCTAGAGAAAGCTACAAAAGACATATGCTCTCCCGCTATCTGATGGCTCTATTGTAATCCTTTCTTGCCGGTAGTGTCTTGTTCTTACCTCACCTCTTTATATTACCTCGAAGTGTCTGCCTGCATGAGCAACCGAAAGGCTGGATAGCTTACCGTGGCCAGCACGCTTGGTATGAGGTATTCCGATTGAGATTCCTGTGGGAAATATGGTTAAATGTGAGCACACTTTAGGGTATAAAGATAGGAGGTAGTATGATAAAGACCAGGCTCTCTGAGATGGTGGGGGTAAAGCACCCCATTATACAGGCTGGCATGGGGCCATACAGCACTAACCGGCTGGCTGTTGCGGCAGCAAACGCCGGGGCGCTGGGGATTCTTAGCACCAGTGGCTTTCTCTATATCGCCGACAAGAGCGCTTGGAAAGGCCCCATGGCAGAGCTGATCAAGCAGCTCACAGATGGGAAGCAGGGAACACCCTATGAGCACTTGAAGCGAGTTTTCTATCGCGTTAAGGAGGAAACCAGGAGTTCGCGAGGTATTTTCGGAGTAAACTGCATGGTGTCGGTAGAAATGACCGGATGGGCTCGCGAGGTAATTCGAGCGGTAGCTGAAGTCAGGAACGAAGACTCGGAGATGAGAGAAAGACTCAGGGTGGTAATCACCTCCGCAGGTGATCCCCTTCCTTGGACAGAGACCATAAAACCATTAGGAGTCAAGTGGTTTCATGTGGTTCCCTCTGTTCGTCATGCTAAAAGGTGCGAGCGGGCAGGGGTCGATGCAATAGTTGCTTCCGGGCATGAGGGCGGAATGCACATTGCCTGGGAACCAGTTCACACTATGGTTCTGCTCCCCGCAGTGGTTAAGGCGGTAAACGTTCCTGTCATCGGAGCCGGAGGTTTCTGCGATGGAGCTTCACTAGTCGCCGCTTTAGCCTTAGGTGCCGTAGGGGTTCAGATGGGGACCAGATTCTTAGCCACCAAAGAGAGCGATTTTACACAGATGCACAAAGACTATATCGTGAAATGTGGAGAGAGAGATACTACAGTAGCCAGGGGGGTTGTGGGACCGGCGAGATACTTGAAGAATCAAGCCTCTATGGAGCTTACTCGGGTCACGGTGAACAAAGCCCCAGGACTGTATCTGGGTCAGCCAGATGACCTCACCACTGTTGCCCGTGAAGTCATGGACAAGGAGGATGAAGGCTTCAATGCGCTTTATAGTGGTGATGAGTCAAAGGCCCTCATCCCCGGCGGGGAGGCAGCAGGAAGAATAACCGACCTTCCTCCGGTGAAGGAACTCGTAGAACGAATAGTGAAGGAGGCTGAAGAAATTATCCGGAATCTGCCGCAAACACTCGTGAGTGTATAGATTGACTGCTTTCACTAGGGGATGTCAAATAGCTCCTTCCATTGCACTTTTTGACGTTTCGTTTCATAGACTTAGAGGTTGCTGAGCCTAAACCTATTACCTAAAGCATCCGCTGTGAGTTGTGCCAATTTTGCCGGCGATATAGATTTACCAACTAAAATACAATTACATTGCGTAGTGCTTCCCCTCTTTCGACAGACTCTATCGCCTTGTTGATCTCTTCCAGGGGATATCGGGCGGTGATAAGCTCATCCAGCTTGAGGCGTCCTGCTTGATAAAGAGCCACCAGCTTAGGAACATCTATGCTTAATCGCGTTGTTCCCATCGAGCTACTGGTAAGCATTCTCTCGCCTGGCAAAAATGGTGGCAGAGTTAGAGTCTCCCCTCTTGGTGGTATTCCGACGACGACTGTCATACCGCGCGGACCTGACATCGAAAAACCCTGCTGTACGGCAGCAGTACTCCCAACCGTCACAAACACATAATCAGCTCCCCTCCCGGATGTCAGTTGCTGTACAGTCTTGACGGCGTCCTTATCGCTAGCCTTGACTGTATGTGTCGCACCAAAAGCCCGAGCCGCTTCCAGCTTGCTATCTGAGATATCCACTGCGATAATCGGATACGCCCCCGAGAAGGCCGCTCCCTGTATCGAATTGAGGCCGACGCCCCCGGTACCAACGACGACGACACTGCTTAAGGCTTCGACCCGCGCGCGGTTAACCACCGCCCCGAACCCCGTTATCACACCACAGGCGAGAAGCGCTGCCCGGTCTATGGGCATCTCCTTGGGGACTTGGACTACCTGGGATTCATCGACAATGGCATATTCAGCGAAGGTGGCTGTCCTGGTCATATGGGCGAGAGATTCTCCTCGCTTATTCCGCAGACGGCTCTCCCTAGCCAAGGGCCACCGAGCCTCACACAGGTGGGGACGCCCGGTAACACAATACAGGCAACGTCTGCAGGATGCTAAGAGCGACACTACAACTGCATCACCGGGCTTTACCGAGTTTACGTTTTCTCCCAGTTCTTCAATATAACCTGCGGATTCATGACCAGGCACAAGAGGCAATCTCCCACCCCACGCCCCCCTGATGACATGAATATCACTGTGGCAGATTGCCGTCGCGGCGATGCGGACTTTCACTTCGCCTTTCTGCGGTGGGTTGATGTCTACCTCTTCCACCACCAAGGGTTTGCCAAATTCGTAACAAACTGCCGCTTTCATCATAACCTCCTTTTTGCAAAGGATAAGCCCTTCCCTACAACAGTGTCAATACCCTCTTTAAATTGTACAAGATAGCGATTTGTGCAGTAGGTTCGGATTATCTCTCCAATCAGCCGGGTCAGTGACTCATTAAGTTCTGCAGGTCTGGATTGGGATGCGCTTTCTCTTGTTCTTATTGTCCTCCCTCTCGTCCTGGACAATCCTGTTGTTAACAGCCTGCTGAACTTTGCCGACCAGCACCACGTAGTATTTCGTGTTGCATTCACGCTTACCGTAACGTGAAAGACTTTGTCGATTAGAATGAGGGGCTGGTTACTCCTTGCGTCTATGAACTGGGCCGCACCCCAAGAGTAACCGGCACCTGAATTTGCTTGCCGCCGCGCAGCACGGTTAAGGTAACCGTCTGGCCGACAGACCCCGAGCGGGCTAGGAAAGTGACAAGGTCGTCCGAACTCTTTACCACTTGACCGTTATAGGCAATGACCACATCGCCCCCGACAGACACTTGCTGACCGTTGATAGTCACCTGGTTTTGACTTGCCTGAAGGCCAGCTTTATCAGCCGGACTGCCTGGTGTTACAGTCTCCACTAGAGCGCCTCGCTGATTAGATGGCAGATTCATGGCACTGGCCAGGTCGGGGTTCAGCGAGACGACGGAAATACCCAGGTATGGATGGTCGTAGTGACCGGTCTTAATCAAAGCGGGGACGACCTGCTGCACGATCGCTGAAGGAATGGCGAAACCGACTCCGGCCGATGTTCCTGATGTCGTGGCGATGGACGAGGTCACGCCAATTACTTTACCCGTATCGTCCAGCAGTACACCTCCGGAGTTTCCCGGATTGATGGCGGCGTCGGTCTGTATGACATCCGGAATGCTGTAAGTCGGCCCTGCCGCATTCTGGTTAGCCGGTAAAAGCCGCCCCAAGCCACTGATATAGCCTACTGTCATTGTGCCTTGAAGGCCAAATGGGTTGCCGATAGCGATGGCCAACTGCCCGACTTTAAGCTGAGTTGAATCAGCCATCGTAACAGGCTGAAGCTGTGCGGTGTTTGTATTCACTTTGATTACCGCCAGGTCACTGTCTGAGTCTGCGCCTACCAAGCTGGCTTCGACGGTCGTGCCATCGTAAAAAGTAACGGTAATGCGGGTGGCGCCGTCCACCACGTGGTTGTTGGTCACCAGATTGCCCTGGGTATCCCACACAAAACCGGAGCCCAAAGCGGCGCCCCCGGGATTGGAGAGAGTTGCCGGCACAACCACCTGAATGTTGACTACCGATGGATTAGTCTGCGCATAGATGGACACGAGTGCTGCCTCAATGTTTGCTAGTGAGCCGGGCGCCGAGCTCTGTGGAGGGGCGCTCGTTGCAGCGGGCACGGTCGCCCCGTTTTGCGAGGTGCATCCCGCAAGGCCGACCGTCAGTATCAAAAGCGCTGAAACAATCCACTTTGCTGTTTTCATCTGCATATACTCCGCCATGCTAAATCATTGACGAACAATCGTGGAAACTCGCTGCATCAGAACTGTATACCGTCAACACGTTATCTGCTCTAATTGGGTCCCCTATATATCCTAACATTGAAAAGATGACAAAGTCATAAAATCGGCTCGTAAATTATTACAAATATATGTCACGGCCTCTAAGGGGCGAGAGCTGGGTCATCGCCCCTGGCTGCCCATCAGCGCTCTGTAGCTAATTCCGCATTATCGACCTGACTTGGCGCTGACCAAAAAGATTTCCTAATTGCTGTCAAGCCCTTCGACAGGAAGACTTACCTTGAGGCTAAGCAGGGAGAGAAACTGGAGAGAGAAAAAGAGCGACTTAGGTGGTGGATTAAGGATTATGAGATTGTTCTCAGCCGGAACTGATGCTAGTATGGGCGGTAGTGGACTTGAACCAGTGACCTCTTGCGTGTGAAGCATTTGTACTAAAAGGCGGAGGCCGCTTGCTTCCTTTCTGGCTGTTATTTTAGCAAACACGGACAGGCAGAATCAAGCCTTGCTTACTTTATCAGCCGTCTCTGGCGCAATAACTGAAGGGAAACACTCCGGTCTTTTGTTTGCTAGGGTTATGACATGGTATAGCATCACTTCTAGTTTGCACCACGAGAGCCGAAAGCACAGCACCGTGAAGTCAGCACAGATTCTATCTACTCCGCCTTGAGTCATATCGCCTCCTGTTGGGTGAGTAATACTGCATTTTGAGGCAATTCGTCCCATTGACTGCATGCATGCTTAGGATTATAATACCTGCATAATTTGAGTCCTCGCATGCGTAACTTTGGCACTACGTGATTCGGGAGGGTAATGGAGATGCACTGATATCAGTGACCAGGGTATGCGGCAGGGGGCGTGTGAACCGCCGGCTGTATGTGGTCACTTGGACGGCGGGGAGCTAATAGTGAAACCGACCTTGTTAAGGTCGGTTTCTTATTTTTGGAAACAACGGGGAGAATGACGTGCAGGCTTACATCATCAGAAGATTGCTCCTTATGATTCCTACATTTATTCTGGTGACTCTCACAGTGTTTCTCGTGGCGCGCTTTGTTCCCGGTAGCGTGGTGGACTTGCTGGTAGCCCAATCGGGGTCGGCTGGGGGTGGGGAACTCACTCGAGCCGAGCTGGAAAAAGCTCTGGGGCTGGATTTGCCAGTTCATATTCAATATGTGCGCTGGCTGGGCAATCTCTTTCGGGGCGACCTCGGTACCAATCTTTGGGAAAGGACGCCGGTCAGGGAAGATGTGCTCGCCCGGCTTCCCGTTTCTTTTGAGCTGGGCCTGCTGGCCCTACTCACATCCTTGGTGATTGCTCTGCCTATCGGGGTATTTTCAGCGATACGACAGGATACGGGTGGCGACTATGCTGGCCGTACCGTTGCCATACTTCTCATTTCTCTTCCCAGCTTCTGGATAGGGACTATGGTCATGGTCTATCCCTCAATCTGGTGGGGCTGGGCGCCGGAGGTGCAATACATTACTTTTCTCGCCAATCCCCTCGGTAACCTCGCGCAATTCATCATCCCCTCCATAATCATGGGTATGGTCATGTCGGGCACTGCCATGAGAATGACGCGGACCATGATGCTGGAGGTGATGCGGCAGGACTACATCCGAACGGCCTGGTCCAAGGGCCTGAGGGAACGGACTGTCATCTACCGGCATGCCTTGAAGAATGCGCTAATTCCCGTCATTACCATAGTAGGAATAATGCTACCCGTCTTGATTGGCGGTTCGGTTATTCTGGAGACGATCTTTGCCTTGCCTGGCATTGGACTACTGCTGATTCAAGCCCTTAACCAGCGGAACTATCCGCTAATCTCTGGAATCAATGTGTTTATGGCTTCCTTCGTGCTGGTCGTTAATCTGGTGATTGACTTAGCCTACGCCTACCTCGACCCCCGGATTCGTTATCAATAGAGGAGAGACAGTTATGGGTCAGGCGGCTGGTGAAGTGACTTTGCAGACGATAAGGGAAGAGAAAAGGCGCCCCTTTCTGATTGACCTGTTGTTGCGGCTGGTTAGAGAAAAGCCGCTAGGCACAATTGGCGGGGTCATCGTGCTAGTGCTTCTTCTGGTTGGCATTTTTGCTGACTGGCTGGCCCCCTTTGGCTATAATGAAATTCACCTGGCCGATTCGTTTACTTCACCCTCAACCCGCTACATTCTTGGAACGGACGAACTGGGCCGAGACCTGCTGAGCCGAGTCATCTACGGGGCGCGTATCTCTATGTATGTGGGGTTGGGCTGTTCGGCCATTGGTGTGGCTCTCTCAGTCACTGTCGGTTGTATTTCCGGGTTCTTCGGCGGTAAGACTGACCTATTGATTCAGCGGCTGGTGGATGCCTGGATGGCTTTCCCCTCCTTAGTGATTATCCTGGCGGTGATGACGGTGGTCGGGACTGGCCTGGCGCAGGTGATAGTGGTTCTGGGCGTGCTCTTTGGGGTCAGCCGGGCGCGGGTGGTAAGAAGCGCCGTCATCAGCATTAAGGAGAACATCTATGTTGAGGCGGCGCGCGCCATTGGCTGTACAAATGGGGAAATCCTCATCCGGCATATCCTGCCTAATATTACTGCGCCCATCATTGTCCTCTTCACCGTGGATATGGGCACGGCTATTATTACGGAAGCCAGTATCAGCTTTCTTGGACTCGGCATTCCGCCACCGACCCCAAGCTGGGGCGGCATGCTGAGCTGGGCCGGGAGGCAGTATATGCGGTCGGCACCCTGGATGGCACTCTGGCCAGGGCTGGCGCTGGCGATTGTGGTCTACGGGATCAATATGCTGGGCGATGGACTGAGAGACTTATTCGACCCACGGCTGAGGGGCGGGCTGGGTCGTTACGGTGGGGCGAAAGCCAGAATATCTGGGGTTAATAAGAAGAGGTCAAAATAGGAGGTGCGATATGTAGCACCCACGGCACAGCGATGGTGGTAATTAAACCAATAAAGGAGAGGGAAGGTTATGAAAAGGAAAGTTGTTTGGCTGTTCCTGGGCTTTATCGCAGTGATGGCTCTGGTGTTGACATCCTGTGCCCCGGCGGCGACACCGTCACCCACCCCAACGCCGACACCCACACCAACAGGGTCGCCAACACCCAAGCCAACCGCCACTCCTATGCCCTCGGGTGAACCGAAGTACGGCGGGACATTCAGCTTCGTTATTACGGTTCCACCAACTGGTGGCTGGGACCCGGTTTATTCTCTAGCCTACGCCCACCTCGGCCCGGTCACCATTCCGCTGATGAGTGGCGACTGGTGGAGCGGTCCTGCGGGAACCAATAAAGTCAGCTGGCTGTATTCAGAGCAGGAAGCTCCTGAGTATATGACCAAAGGGCTGGCGGAGAGCTGGGATATACCCAACGGCTCGACCATTGTCTTCCACATCCGGCCGGGCATTAGATGGCACGATAAACCGCCGGTGAACGGGCGGGAGGTTACTGCCGACGATATCAAGTGGAGCTTTGAGCGGCTGATGAATACGCCGACCTCTGGGCTGAAGGAAATCATACGGGACCAGGCCGGTGGCAAGATAACTTGGACTGCCGTAGATAAATACACCCTGAAGGTTGAGTTTGCCAAGCCGGACATGCGCTCAATGTTTACTCTTCGTGACTGGTACCGCCATACCGCCCGGGAAGTCATTGAAAAATACGGAAACCAGGATGACTGGAAGAATGTCGTTGGCAATGGCCCGTTTCTCTTGACCGACTATGTGGCCGGCAGTAGCATCACCTACACCAGTAATCCCAACTACTGGGAGAAGGACCAGCAGGGGAGGAAACTTCCGTATATTAATGGCTTCAAAATACTCATAATAACCGATGCCTCAACCCGGCTGGCAGCTCTGCGGGGGGGCAAGCTTGACATGCTGAATGCCGTCGAGTGGCGCGACGCCGAAGATGTCATGAAGACGAACCCTCAGATCAAGGCTACGGACGAATATACCTGGAACCAGGACTATATCTACTTCATGACAGACAGCCCGCCGTTCAAGGATGTGAGAGTTCGCCGGGCGCTCATGATGGCCATCGACCGCCCGTCAATAGTCACAGACCGCCAGAAAGGTCACGCCAGCATCATACCCTCCGGCATGGTGGCGCCGGGACATGCGCTGTATCAGCCGCTGGAAGAACGGCCGGCCACAACCCGCGAAATGTTCACCTACAACCCGGACAAGGCGAAACAGCTACTGGCTGAGGCTGGATTCCCCAGCGGCTTCAAGACCACGATGTTCTTTATCTCGCGCGATGAACCGACGGCCTCGCTCCTCAAGGCGTACTGGTCTAAAATAAGCGTTGATGCTGACCTCAAAGTGCTCGAACCAGCGGCCTTCACCGCCCAGCTTTACAGCCGGGCTTTCCCAACCGGTACTCTCGCCACCACCGTCTGGGGATTTGCCTGGGGCAACTGGTCGTGGGTCTGGCAGCCTGGTGCCAGCTGGAATTTCACACGCATGACGGACCAGAAGCTCATGGACCTGTTTTACGAGGCAACGCAGAATTATGTAGACTGGAACAAGTGGGTGAAAGACTGGAAGGCAATAAACTCCTATGTAGTCGACCAAGCCTACGAGAATGTTCTGCCCGGGGCGAATGTCCGTACCCTCTGGCAACCGTGGGTGAAGGGTTACCACGGCGAATACTATCTCGGCCGAACCGGTTACTTCCTCTTCCCAACATACATCTGGCTGGAGAAGTAGAGGAAGCAAGAAACGGCCCAGTTGACCATAATAGTGAGTTTGTCATCCTTTGAGTCTTCCCTTAGCGGAGTAGTGCAGGTTGGGGAGGGGTGGACCCCTCTCCAACCTTGTCGTGATAGAAGTAGAAAGGGGGAAGGATTCGATGACGACTGAAAGACAGAGACTGACGGAAATTGAAAAACAAAAACTCATAGATATGTACCGGACAATGGTACGTGTTCGTTTTTTTGAAGAGAGGGTCGCCAAGGAGTTTGCCGCGGGTAATATCCCCGGTTTTGTCCATATATACATTGGTGAGGAAGCCATAGCGACTGGTGTTTGTGCCTGCCTTAGACCTGACGACTATATCACCAGCACCCATCGGGGTCATGGGCACGTAATTGCCAAAGGGGGAAGGACAGAACGGATGATGGCTGAACTCTTTGGCAAGGAAACTGGCTATTGCAGGGGAAAAGGTGGGTCGATGCACATCGCTGATGTGGAGATTGGAATACTGGGAGCTAACGGAATTGTGGGCGGCGGCATAACGATTGCCGGGGGGGCGGCTCTATCCGCTCAAATGAGAGGGACTGACCAGGTTGTTGTCTGTTTTCTCGGTGATGGGGCAAGCAACCGGGGCACTTTCCATGAAGGAGTCAACATGGCAGCGTGCTGGAACCTGCCCGTTGTTTACGTTATTGAGAACAATTTATATGCCGAACAGACCCATATTTCCCGTACTTCCAGAGTGGCTAATCTTGCTGACAGGGCATCCGCCTATGGTGTGCCAGACGTGACTGTTGACGGCAATGATGTTATTGCCGTCTATGAGACGGTAAGCGAGGCGGTTGCCCGTGCCAGAAAAGGCAATGGTCCCACGCTGGTTGAATGCAAGACTTACCGCTGGCATGGACACTATGAGGGAGACAGACAGGCTTACAAGCCAAAGGAAGAAGTCGAAAAGTGGAAAAAGAAAGACCCCATTCCAGCTTTCAGGAAAAAACTTCTTGAAATGGCGATATTGACACAGCAGAAAGTAGAGGAGATTAACCGAGAAACGGGTGAGGAGATAGAGAAGGCGGTGCAGTTTGCGCTCGAAAGCCCCTATCCGCAGCCAGAAGAAACTCTAACTGACGTCTTTGCATAAGGAGTTTGGACAATGAGAGAGATAAGCTATAATCAGGCGATTACAGAAGCAATCAGGGAAGAAATGGAGAGAGACCCCGCTGTTTTCGTTATCGGGGAGGATATTGCGGATGATTGGGGCGGACCTTTGGGCCAGTTCAAGGGTTTATCCGCCAAATTCGGTCTGGGCAGGATTAGAGAAACACCAATCTCGGAGACAGCAATACTGGGTGGAGCCATCGGCGCCGCCGCGACTGGCATGAGGCCTATTGCCTCCATGATGTTTGTTGACTTTCTCGGGGTGAGCGGTGACGAATTGCTGAATCAGCTCCAGATGCGATATATGTTCGGCGGCAAAATAAAACTACCACTGACCATTATGGCAATCACCGGCGCTGGTCTATGTGCCGCGGCGCAACACTCCAAAAGCCTCCACGGTTGGTTAACGTCGGTAAAAGGTTTGAAGATTGTTGCTCCATCAACACCGTATGATGCCAAGGGTCTACTGAAGTCGGCAATCAGGGAGGACAATCCGGTGGCATTTCTTACGCACAAGACTCTGGCGTTCACAACCGGACCCGTGCCGGAGGATGAGTACATTATTCCTCTGGAACAATGTGAAATCAAACGGCAGGGCAAGGACGTCACTATCGTTGCTGTGGCGTTAATGGTTCCACGCGCACTTGCCGCCGCTGAAAAATTGCAGGAAAAGGGCATAAGCGCAGAGGTTATCGACCCCCGCACCCTAGCGCCACTGGACAAGAAGACCCTCTTTGAATCCGTGAAAAAGACCGGACGGTTAGTCATTATGGACGAAGAGCCGAAAACAGGCAGTTGGGCAGCAGAGGTCTCCGCGATAGTAGCCGAGGAGGCGTTTGACTATCTGGATGCACCGATAAAGAGAGTCTGTGCGCCTGATACCCCTGTCCCTTTCAGCCCAGTTTTAGAGAGATATTGGATACCAGATGAGAAAGACTTAATCAAGGCGGTGACCGATATCATCTAGCAAGGTTTGTGCCTAAGAGTAGCCTCCGTAAAAGTCAAAGGTAGCTGTCTTTGCAGATTGGGCTTTGAAACCCTGCCAAAGTAACATACAAGCGGATTGTTCAGCTTATTACTCACCTGTTTTTCTCCGGGCGAGGCACTCTGTCTGAGTATTCTAAATCAGGGGTTTTAGAGAGGGGCTCTGCCACTCTCTAAAACCCCTTCCCTCTCCCCTGACGAAGGTGATATTGACGGTTTGAAGCTTCAGAACTATAATAGGGCACCACCCTATACAAGCCCAGGTGCCTCACGTGACTAGCATTGTGGGAGGGATATATGGTTTGAGGCTAGGGTCGAGTCGCATTAACAGGGGGCGATGAGCCGCTGCCTGTATGTGGTCACCTGGGCGGTGGCGAGCTAATGGTGAAACCGACCTGAAGAGGGGCGGTTTTTTGTTTTTTATAAGGAGTAGGAAGGAGGTGATGCCTATAGCCGGTCTGAGTGTACCGCCTACAATGTCGTCAGTTCTATCTGAGTAACTAGCGCCAGAAAGGAGCGAAAATATGGCTGGTCAAGCACTGGAGGGTTACAAAGTATTGGACCTCGGCTGGCATATCGGTGGTCCTTATTGCACCAAATTACTGGCCGAGCTTGGTGCCGAGGTAATCAAGATTGAGAAGGTGGATGGCGGCGACCCGGCAAGGAGGATACCGCCCTTCTTTCAGGACGACCCACATCCAGAAAAGAGCCTCCTCTTTCTCTATCTTA
>CAYGYD010000049.1:0-12572 GCA_964354005.1 uncultured Dehalococcoidales bacterium
AGGAGGTGGGTGACATGGAAGTAGTTGAAAACCTGACCAAGACAACTCTCCAGGAAATCGAGAAGATACTAACAACCCGAACCATAGTTGGTGAACCGATGACCCTTGATGGCCGGACCGTGGTCCCGCTAATCAGTATCGGCTTCGGTTTTGGGGCCGGCGGCGGCTCGGGCAAGGGTGAAGGCCAGCGAAAAGGGGAGGGCGAAGGCGGGGCTACCGGCGGTGGTGCCTGGATACGGCCAGTCGCGGTGGTCATCAGTGATAAGGACAGCGTTAGAGTGGAGCCGGTCGTCGCCGGCTTTTCCGCGGCGCTCGAGAAGGTAGGCGAATCAATACCCAAGCTAGTCGAGAAAATCGTGGAGAAACTGACCGAGCGGAAAAAGGAAGGGTAGGCTAGTTGTGGGTCTGGGTTATCGTGGCGCTGGCCAGCCTGGTCGTAGTACTGATTTCTATCCTCTGTGTCCCGGTTGACGCGGTACTGACTCTGGACACAGCGGCCGAGCGTAAGTTCCGGCTCCGGCTGGCCTGGCTCTTTGGATTGATTAGCCCAGAACTGGGCCGGGAAAAAAGAAAACCAAAAGCACGCCAACCCCGCCGGGCTAAGAGAAAAAGAGGGATAGGGCTTCGGACCATCTGGCGTATCCTCCGCACCAAGGGGTTGCTCACCAAGACTAAGAACCTGGTGCGGGATGTTTTATCCCGGGTAAAGATAAAAGAAATCGCCGTCAATCTGAGGCTGGGACTGGACGACCCGGCCGATACCGGATTGGTCTTCGCCGTAATTGGCGCGGTCAGGCCGTTCATAAAGCTGCCACGACAGTACGAGTTGGCAATACAGCCATCCTTTTCCGGTCAGCCTTTCTTCCAGGGCTATCTGCACGGCGTTTTGAGATTGCAGCCAATCAGGCTGGTTATACCCTTGGGTCGGTTCATCTTCTCCCCGACGATGTTCAGGGTGTTAAGAGTCCTGGTCTCAAGCAGAAGGAAAAACCAGGGGTAGGAACCGGGGTCTATCCCGCCAATATGGGCGTATAAGAGGGGCTTTGCCCCCTCTTTTTTAATTCCTCCCCCTCTCCTTCTAGGAGAGGGGAACTAAGGGGGAGAGGTACATAATAATCTTCCTTTTAGCCAGCAACTCTAGTAGAATAGTCTTACTATGAAAGAAGGCGCCACCCCCATCCGTCGGCAATACCTCCGAATCAAACAAAAGTACCCGCAGGCGATTGTCCTCTTCCGCCTCGGCGATTTCTACGAGACCTTTGACGAGGACGCCCGGATTATCGCTAAGGAACTGGAAATCGTCCTGACTTCGCGCGAGATGGGCAAAGGGCACCGTGTCCCGATGGCCGGTATCCCTTATCACGCCCTGGACAACTATCTGGCCAGGCTGGTCAACCGGGGTTACAAGGTAGCCATCTGTGAGCAAATGACCCAGCCCGGGGCAACAAAAGGGATAGTCGAGCGCGAGGTTATCCGCGTGGTGACACCGGGCACAGTGGTCGAGCCCAGCCTGCTTGACAGCAAGGTAAATAACTATCTGGCCAGCCTGGTCGTGGGGGAGGCCGAAGTCGGCCTGGCCTATGTTGATATCACCACCAGCGAATTCGCCACCACCCAGCTACCCCTCTCCCGGGCCCTCCCCGAAGTGGAGCGGCTCCGGCCCTCAGAGATAATCACCGGCAGCGGCACCGACCTTACCGGCTGGGAGCTAACGGTGCCGGTGACCCGACTCGACGACTTCTGGTTTGAACTGGAGATAGCCCAGAAGACTTTGCTTGACCATTTTGGTGTGAGTACCCTTGAGGGCTATGGCTGTGCCCAGCTACCACTGGCCATACGGGCCGCCGGTGCCGTTGTCCACTACCTTCAGGAAACCCAGAAATCGGCCTTGAGCCAGTTGGCCCGTCTGTCCACCTACTCCACCAATACCTTTATGGCGCTGGACGAACAGACCCTGACCAACCTGGAGATTTTCCGCAATTCACGCACCGGCACCACCGACGGCTCCCTTTTGGGCGTGATTGACCTGACCAAAACGGCGATGGGCAGTCGGTTGTTGCGGAGATGGCTGGGCCAGCCTCTGCTTGACATCAAGGAGCTGGCCAAGCGCCAAAACGCCATCGCCTGGTTCTGCGATAATGCGCTGGCGCGCAATCAGGCAATGGCCCTGCTGGCTAAGCTGGCCGACCTGGAGCGGCTGGTCAATCGTGTCGGCGGCAATATGGCCCACCCGAGAGAGCTTATTGCCCTGCGCCACAGCCTGGAGGTAATCCCCCGGCTAATAGAGATTATGCCCGCCGAGAGCCAGAGTGCCATCGACTGGCTGAAGACGGAACTAAAGCCGTGCCCCGAAACGGTTGAATTGCTGGCCTCAGCCATCGCCGATGAGCCTTCCGCCAGCCCCGGCGAAGGCGGTGTCATCCATCCCGGCTTCTCCGAAGAGCTGGACAGTCTCCGTACTGCCTCGCAGAATGCCAGGCAATACCTGGCTAATCTGGAGCGCCAGGAGCAGGAGAAAACCGGCATTAAGTCGTTAAAAGTCGGCTACAATAAGATTTTCGGCTATTACATTGAAATCTCCAAGGCCAATCTGCGCCAGGTGCCCCAGCACTACATCCGGAAGCAGACTCTGGTCAACGGCGAGCGCTTCATCACCCCGGAGCTGAAAGAATACGAGTCGCTCATTCTCAACGCACGGGACAGAATCAGTGAACTGGAGACCAATCTTTACCACCAGGTCTGCCGCCAGGTGGCCGCCGCCAGCGAGCGCATCTTGTCGCTGGCTAACGCCCTCGCCCATCTGGATGTCTTCGCCAGCCTGGCTGAGGCAGCGGTGCGCTATGGCTATGTCCGCCCCACGCCGACCGAGGGCAACGAGATAACTATCAAAGAAGGCCGACACCCGGTCGTTGAGCGGAGCCTGACCGACACCACTTTCGTGCCCAATGATACTTACCTCGCCAATGAGGATGCTCAGATTATCATTCTGACTGGCCCCAATATGGCCGGCAAGTCGACCTACCTGAAGCAGGTGGCCCTGATTGTCCTGCTAGCCCAGATGGGTAGTTTTGTGCCGGCAGCTTCAGCCACCATCGGGCTGGTCGACCGCATCTTTACCCGTATTGGCGCCCGCGAGGACATTGCCGGCGGGCAGTCCACCTTCATGGTGGAGATGATTGAGACGGCCAATATCCTGAATAACGCCACCCCCCGCTCCCTGCTGATTCTGGACGAGATTGGCCGCGGCACCAGCACTTACGATGGGCTGTCCATCGCCCGGGCCGTGGCCGAATATATCCACAACCACGCTAGATTAGGGGCCAAGACGCTCTTCGCCACGCATTATCACGAGATGGTGGAATTGGCGAGCTATCTGCCGAGGGTGAAGAACTTCAATGTGGCGGTGGCCGAGGAGAGGGGCGAGGTTATATTCCTGCGCAAGATTGTACCGGGCGGCGTGGACAAGAGCTACGGCATCCATGTGGCGCAACTGGCCGGCCTGCCTAAATCCGTGGTGCACCGAGCTTATGAGGTGCTGGAGGATTTGGAAGGGGACCGGGGCAAAGAGTCGGCTCACATTCCAAAGTCCCGCCACCCGCCCCAGCCCACCCCGCAGTTGTCCTTTTTTGGTCAAAAGTCCCCGGTGTTAGAGGAACTGTCCAAGCTGGACATCAACTCCCTGACGCCCCTTGAAGCCCTGACCAGACTTTATGAGTTGCAGAAGAAGGCGAGAGAGAGGTGAGTCGCCTTATCGTAGAGGAGGCACCGGAGTCACAACACGGTTGTATTTTGTTCGCAATGGTATCCTGGTCAAGAGAGAATCGTCCAAGTAAATATTAAACCAATACAGACCTTCCATCGTAAAGGTAAAAACCATATTAACTATGTGGTTAACTCCTCGTTCTTCGCCTTCCATTTGAACGCTCTGTACGAGAGACTGTTTGAGTTCACCTGAAGGCATCTCCGGCACAATCTTAAGTTCGTGTCGGCCCCGGGCACGTCCCGACTTAAGCATTATTACCATTTTCATTGGGTAGGTTACTGGTGGCATCTCGGCTGGCGCGTCAGGTCTAGCCTCTGTATGAATCACTGTATCTATTATGCGGATTAGCGAAAGTACGCCCGCCTTGTCTTCTATCACGTGTTCGCATAGCGCCGCCACTTGTACGTAAGGACCTTGTTCAAATGCCATACTGACCTTCCTTTGATTGCTCATACGATTTGAAGCTTCCTATAGCGTCAAGGTCTCTACTTTCTCCCGCGCGTCAACCGGAAGCCGGGAGAAAGGTAGCATTGACTGTGGTATTAGCATGCTATCAGGATCCCAATTGGTTTCTACGGCCGGCGTCTCGCGAACTGAACCGAGAAGGGTGGGGAATAATGTAGTGGTATCTGTGGTCAGGCTCAATCCAACCACCCCCAATAAGCTGCCAATTCTCTCGAGTGTTGGATTAGCTTCTCCCCCTTCCAGCTTAGCTATGTACGCTTGAGATACATCTGCCTTGTCAGCCAGTTCCTTTTGCCTCAGCCCTAATTTTTCTCTGGCTTTTACCAGAGTAAGAGCAAAACTGGATTTGGCTTGCGCTGCACCAAACATCTTTGCGAACTCTGGATCCTGAAGCTTTCCCCTCAGGTCGTCTTCAAAGGCTCTGTTCATGAAGCTACCTCCTTAACCGATATTCGCGGAGCCTCAAGTATGCCGTGTCAATTTCCTTTGATTCCCGCTGTCGTTCTTTCTTAAAGCCATGCAAAAGAATGAACTTACCTTTAGTAAAGTCGTGAAATAGTAGAACTCTATACTTACCATACTTCAGCTCATAAAAGTTGCCGCCATGTCCTTTTATCGGTTTCATCATACTTGTATTCAGGAGAACCAACCCGTTTTGATGGAGTCGGACAACTTTGTCTAGTATATGGGCGCTGACACGCCTATCCAAGCCATCAAGCCACTCAGCAACGGGTTCACGCCCACTACTTGGCTCGGCGTAATACTCAACGGGCCACATTAAGCTATTATAACCCAACAGGTAATATCAGTCAAGTAGATGGTGCCCCTTAAACCTAGATAATTCCCAGCGCATTTTGACAACCCCATCCCCCTCACTTCCCCCTTCCTCCTTCAGAGAAGGGGAAGGGGGAGGCTGGTTACGCGGGCAAGGATAGTTCTAGTTTCTGGAGTTATGGGTTGTGTAGCCCCTTAGTCTAAAGGGGTGGGCTACGATAGGCTCGCAAGGTTCCGTTCATTTTTGGTTAATGTCATTGCGAGGAGCACATTCGCTTCGCTCAGTGTAAACTCCGCGACGAAGCAATCCTGAGCTTGCATTTATCGTGAGAGATTGCCACGCCCCGATAAATCATGGCTCGCAATGACAACTTATGCCAACCAAAAGAGAGCGATACCGCTCTCTATCATCCGCCATTTACTGTGAAAGGCAAGGAGAACCTGTGTAAGGCCTCTTTTACCCGGTGGCCAAATCCCCGCGGCTTGGGAGAAGAGGCTACACATCTCAAATGGTGCTTGGAAAGAACGCCATCCCTATATTTACGTCCTCCCTTCCCTTTCTAAGGGAAGGGAGTTAGTGGGAAAGGATAAAATAGGCGCAGGAAAGGCATCGCCTAAAAAGAGCTCTGGCGCCTGACCGAAAGCCCTGTCAAGTGGTGTCTGATTTGACGCGTCGTGTGCTCTCATGACAGAGAGCATTTAACGACCCCTCACCCTTTGTCCCTCTCCCCTTACGAAGGGGAGAGGGAAATGAATTTATAAGGGGGACTTCGTCCCCCTAACCCCCATACGGCAAATCCGGAGTGTCTAATAGCGGCTTCGCCCCTTTTAATCCCCTTTTTCTAAGGGAAGGGAGTTAGTGGGAAAAGATGAAATAGACCCGCTTCATCATCTATAATGGATTATTATCGCCCGAGTGAGATACTAAAATGACAACCCTGCAAATTATACTGGTCGCCATCGGGGCAGTCGTCTTACTACTGGTCTTGGTGCGCCTGTACCTGAAGCTTCATTCCCAACCGGCGCCTCCCATCATCGGCCCCTTCCTGAATAGCCCGCTCCGCCACCTGGTACAACCATCCGCCCGGGTCATTGAACGCAGCGGCGTCAAACCGGGGATGACCATTTTGGACCTCGGCTGTGGCAGCGGCGCCTTTACCCTACCGGCGGCCCGGATGGTGGGGGAGCGGGGTAAAGTCTACGCCCTCGATATCCAGCCAGCAATGCTCCGGCAATTAGAGCGCCGGCTGGCCACAGCCGGAAACCATGATATAGGGAATGTGGAACTCAAACAGGCCAGCGCCTACGAACTGCCTCTGGCTGATGAGTCACTCGACCTCGTCATGAGTGTGGCCGCCTTCCAAGAAATACCCGATAAACCCAGAGCCTTGCGTGAGGTAAAGCGGGTGCTAAAAAGAGGCGGCATCCTGGCCCTGACTGAGTTTCTGCCTGACCCCGATTATCCCTTGGCTTCCACTATCAGAAAGGAAGGCGAGGCGGCGGGGTTCGTCTTTGACACCAGGTTGGGCAATTTCTGGGACTACACGGTGAGGTTCAAGAAGCCTGAGACAAGCTAGGGATTGACATCTTCAGAACGTGACCCGAGGTAGGGCGGCACCCACCGGGGTGGAACGGGCAGGTTATCGCCAAAGCGCAGCCAGAAATACTCGTCCAGGTACTTCACCAATGATTTGCGACAGCCCAACTTATCGTAGCCCAGCTTGTCAGAAAGGAATTCCTCCGGCGTGCCGGGCAATCCCTGCTCCCGGAAATCCCGGGTGACCTCAATAGCATTCCGTTGGGTAATCTTCAGCCACTGGACAAGACTGGTATTACCCTCCACCAACTGGAAATGATTGGATATATCCAGGTTCAGTATGACAAAAAGCTTGTCATTCAAGAGGTGGGCAATCTTGGAGATGCCAGTCAGCCACAAGCCTGGCACTGCATAAAGCCCGGAGTAGACCTTGTTTATCCCGCTGACGACCTCGTCATCCGAAAGGTCGCACTCCAGCAGGGTAATACCTTGCAGAGAGGCAATAATTGGATGGAGCTCGATTATTTTCGCCAACACATTCCGTGCCAGATTATTCCCGATGAGCAAATCATAATTCTCGATATTCACATGGTCGAGAAGCACCCTCTCCTCAAACTCTTTAGGCGTGATATCTAAGGGCGACTGCCTGAGCTTGGCCAGGAACTCGGTGTCCCGCATTATCCGGCAGTACCGATTGTCACCCGCTAAGCGGTAATAGAAGCAGACCACACCCCAGGAAAGCTGGTTGAAATTCATAATTGTGCTCGCCTCCTTAACGCTTTTCCTATATTCTACCACTCCATTGCCTACTGTCAAATTTTGGCACAACATGAAGACAGGACGCCAGATTGACGGGGCGGAAATCTCGCCATAAAATACTAGTAGACAGAATAAAGTCGAGGAGGAAACTAATGCAGGGGAAAAGAGTATTGAGCTGGCTGATTGCCCTGGTCGTGTCCGCGAGCACATTCCTCGTGCTGACTGGTTGCGGCGGCTGGGTAACCGGCTCGGGGAAAGTCGAGACCCGGGAAATGAACTTCACCGATTTCACCGCGCTGGATATTGATAGCGCTTTTGAGGTTGATATTACCCAGGACGATGCTTACCGTGTGACCATAACCACCGATGACAACCTTTTTGATTATGTTAACGTCAATCAAAGTGGTAAGACCCTGCACATCGGCCTGAAACAACCTTATGCCTACATGCGCACGACCCGCAAAGCTACTATCACCATGCCCGCTCTGCAGCAACTGGAGCTATCTGGCGCCAGCCGGGCCAAAGTAAGCGGTTTTATTGCCACCAGCCCACTGGAAATGGACATATCGGGGGCCAGCAAAGCCTCGGGTAGTCTGAAAATGGCGGACGGCAAGTTTGAAGTCTCCGGCGCCAGCACGCTGGAACTGTCCGGCTCCGGCCAGAACCTATCGCTGGAGATTTCCGGCGCTAGCACGCTGAAGCTCGGGGAGTTTACCGCAGCTAAGGCCGTGGTCAATGTCAGCGGTGCCAGCCGGGCCACCGTCAATGTCACCGGCCGACTCGATGCCGAAGTGAGTGGCGCGTCAACGCTGACCTATCTCGGCAACCCCACACTGGGGGACATTGAAGTAACCGGCGCTTCCACACTGCATAGAAAGTAGCCCTGAAACCCATTGACAAGCCTCCGCCACAGCCCTAGAATACGCAACAGATGACAAGAAGGAGGTAAATGGATGAAGAGGCCTGACCTGCTCATTCTGGTCGCTATCTGGGAGTTCCTTACGGCACTGGTTGCTTTTATTGGCATTTGCGCCATTTCCGTATTCGCTTTTCCCGCCGTAGACATGATGTGGGGAGGCCCGCGAGTCGGTGTAATCTTTGGCCTCAGCGTGGCTATCCTGGTATTGCTCTGCTACATCGGCATTGCCGTCGCCGGCGGTATCGGACTGCTGACCCGAAAGGACTGGGGGCGTATTCTCGGCATTGTCCAGGCGGCGCTTAGTTTGCTATCGATTCCCATTGGCACTATCATCGGTATACTCATTCTGATTTACCTTACTGGCTCTGAAGTGAGGCAGTATTTTGGCATCCCCAGCCAGTAGCTTTGGGACGAGCTTTAGGTCAAACAGCGGAGGGTAAAATGACGCTCAAGATGTCGCTGGAAGAAGCCAAGTCACGCTCCGTGGATTTCATGCGCCTGGGCTACCACTGAGGGCCGAGCGTCCTGCAAGTTATGTGGGAAGCTTACGATTGGGGCAATGAAGACCTGCTCTGGGCCAGCACCGCTTTCAATGGTGGCATTGCCGGTCAGCAGCAGGCACCGTGCGGGGCGGTCTCTTCAGCCACGGTGGTCCTGGGACTGCGCCATCGCCGACCACTGGCCGATAAGGATAAGGCAGAGCAGGCCAGACTCAAAACCCGCGAGGAGGCCAGCGGACTGGTCAGGGCTTTCACCCAGAAGTACGGCACTATCATCTGCCGTGACCTTCTCGGTATTGACTTCTCTAAACCAGGAGAATTGCAGAGGTTCCGCGCGTCCGGCATAGCCAGGGAAAAGTGCGATAAATATGTCCAGTTCGTCATTGAGAAGCTGTACGAGATGGAGAAGAGCCGTACGGGTTCTTTCCGGGAGAAGGCATGATATACTTGGAGGAGACCCTTAACCTCTCACCTGCCAGCCCGGAGACACTGGACACGCTGGTGGCTTTCGCTCAGGAGCAACTGGTACCTCTTTGCCCGCGCCTCGGCGCCCGACTGGTGAGCGCCTGGTATGCCGATGTGGAACTGTTCAGTCAGACTACCCAGATATTTGAATTTGATAGCCTGGCCACCTTTGAGCTTTTTCGCGCCAAAGCCAGACAGGATACCGCCTGGCAGAAATATGAGACACGGTTGGAGGAATTAGCTCCGGAGCGCCGGTCCCGACTCCTGGAACCACTAGGCCCCGTACCCCCAGCTACCCTGCATGAGGCTATTGCCCAGAGTCAGCAGTCGCCCCTCAAAGCCTACACTCTCGCCATTCTGGAAATTGTCCAGGGGAAGATGACAGACTTCATTACTGGGTTGGAGGCAGGAGCCAGAACCCTGCCTATTATCGCTAGCTGGCGGCCTATTACGGGAAAATCCAATGAAGTAATCGATGTCTGGAAAGGTGCCCTGCGCCAGGACGGTTACCAACCGGCCGATGAGAACAGTCGGCAATTCTTCCGTCGACTCCGCGAGCGGGCGCCACGTGAGCGCCTGCTGACCGTTTACACCCTACCCCATTCACCTCTGCGCTAGCTCACGCCTTTGGAAATCCGACCAGCGCTTCTCCAAGAAGATTAGCCTCGCACAATATAATTTCTCAGGGTGCCAATCGGCTCAATCTTTATCTCCACCGTATCGCCGGGGACCATCGGTCCGATGCCGCTGGGCGTACCGGTGGCAATCACATCGCCCGGTAGCAGGGTCATCACATTGGAAATGAAACTGACTAACTCAGGAACGGAATAGATGAGGTCACGGGTTCCGCCCTTCTGCTTCAGTTCACCGTTGAGATAGGTCTCAATAACCACATCGTCCAAATCAAGCTCTGTCTCAATACATGGCCCCATAGGAGCGAAGGTATTGAAACCTTTGCCTCGTGTCCACTGGCCATCCGACCTCTGGTGGTCACGGGCCGTGACATCATTAAAACAGGTATAGCCCAGGATATAGTCCAGCGCCTGCCCTTTTGGCACCCGCCAGGCGGGCTTCCTGATGACCGCCCCCAGCTCACCTTCATAATCGACCCGGGTTGAGGAGGGGGGATAAATGATATTGTCTTCCGGGCCGATGACCGCCGTGGACGGCTTCAGGAAAATCAAGGGGACGCCCGGCAAAGTGGCCTTCACTTCTGCCGCGTGGCTCCGGTAGTTCAGTCCCAGGGCCACAATTTTAGAAGGTGCGCCGGGAGCAAGGAGCTTGACCTTGTCCAGTTGGTAGCGCTCGGCGGTCAGTTTGATGTTTCCGAAGGGCTTGCCTTGAATGACCCGGATGGATTGGCCAGTCAGTACGCCGTACTTGATTTTTCCGCCAGCCGCAAAACGCACAGTCTTCATAGACCGTAAGTTTACTGGTATCAGCCAGGGATTGCAAGTTCGTGATTCAAGAGGGTGAGGTAAAGTGCAACCTGATTGCCTAGCCATCTCCAGTATGCTATAGTTTACTATCATGAAAAAGGCCAGGATTGGATTCATTTCCGGGGGTACCGTCACTTCACCCAAGGGTTTCTGTGCTGGCGCTACCTACTCCGGGATAAAGAAGAGAGCCAAGTATAATTTAGACCTGGGTATCCTGTTCTCAGAGGAGCCCTGCGCCGCTGTCGCCATGTTCACCACCAACAAAGTAAAGTCGGCACCTGTCCTATTGAACCAGGAGAGATTGAAGAATGGCCGGGCGGTTGCCCTTATTGCCAATAGTGGCTGTGCCAACTCCAGCACTGGCGAGAAGGGGCTGGCGGATGCGGCGGAAATGGCGGCCTTAGCGGCTCAAGCCATCGGTGCTGAGCCGGAATATGTACTGGTCGCCAGCACCGGCGTGATTGGCCAACTTTTGCCCATGCCTTTAATCCGGGAGGCCGTCACTCAAATTGCCCTTTCTCCGGAAGGGGGGCACGACTTCGCCAAGGCAATCATGACCACGGACACCGTCCCCAAAGAAGCGGCGGTTGCCGTCCAGGCCGGGGACATCAGGTTCACCATCGGCGGGGTGGCTAAGGGGTCGGGTATGATTCACCCCAACCTGGCCACTATGTTTTGCTTTTTGGCTACCGACGCTGCGGTGGGGCCGGAGTTCCTCCGGTCGGCACTGCGCCAAGCAGTAGATATTTCCTTCAATATGGTCTCGGTTGACGGGGATACCAGCCCCAGCGATACCGTTCTCCTGATGGCCAATGGGCTGGCCAAGAATTCGCCCATTTCCGCAGGCAGCCCACTGGCCGAAATTTTCCAACAGGCCCTCAACCAGATTTGCGTCCATCTGGCCAGAGCCATCGCCCGTGACGGCGAGGGCGCCACCAAACTGATTGAGGTGACCATCAGCGGCGCAGCCAGCTTAGTGGATGCCAGATTAGCTGCCCGGACAGTCACTACCTCGCCACTGGTCAAGGCGGCGGTGCACGGGGCCGACCCCAACTGGGGGCGCGTTCTGGTGGCGGTGGGGCGGAGTGGGGCCGAGATGGAACAAGCAAAAGTCGACCTATATATTGGGGATATAAATGTACTTAAGGGAGGCCGACTCCAGCAATACGATGAGGCCGGCGTGGTTCAGGTGTTCAGCCAGAGCGAGGTGCCCATAAGAGTAAACCTCAATCTGGGTGCAGCCTCGGCGACCGCCTGGGGTTGCGACCTCTCTGAAGAATATGTCACCATTAATAGTCAGTACATGACTTAACCATGATTAGAGAAGTCAAGTCGGTGGATAAAGTCATAGTCGTGAAAATTGGTGGGTCAACGTTCGGCAGCCATGACACCACCATTGAAGATATTGTTGAGCTTCAGCGACAGGGCAAACCGCTGGTGGTAGTGCACGGGGGCGGTAAGCTAATCACCGACTGGCTGACCAAGCAAGGGGTGACCAGTCGGTTTGTCCAGGGCGAACGGGTTACCGACCAGCCCACCCTTGAGGTGGTGATTTCGGTGCTGGCTGGGCTGGTCAATAAAGACCTTGTGGCCACTATCAACAGCCGGGGGGGGCGGGCTGTCGGTATCAGCGGCGTGGATGGAGCCCTGATTGAGGGTAAGATTGGGGACAAGGAAAAGGGCTATGTGGGCGTGGTAGTTAAAGTGAACACCGGCATTCTGGAGTCCTTGATGGCTGCCGATTTCATTCCAATCGTAGCACCGGTCGGTCTCAATACCTATGATAGACCGGCCGATGCGCCGCTCACGCTAAACTTCAATGCCGATGTGGTCGCCGGGGAAATTGCCGCCGCTATCAGTGCCGAAAGGCTCATCTTTCTAACCGATGTCGCCGGCATCTTGGACCAGTCAGGCAAGTTGCTGCCGAGGTTATCACCCCGTGAAGCCGAAG
>CAYGYD010000050.1:0-12062 GCA_964354005.1 uncultured Dehalococcoidales bacterium
CCGGGCTTTTATTGATACTCTTGACCTGTCTGACTTTGATAAGCGTAAGTCTTAGTATGGAGGGGTTAGTTGAGGTGGCTGGGGTTAGGCCGGTTTTGGTGTAGCCAGATATTAGCTTCCCTAAAGACTTGCCCGTAATGAGATTGTTTATTAACCTGTTTTGCCATTTTCCTTCACTTGCCGGAGGTTAATAGACAATCTTTAGTTTTAGGTGGGGGTGGGGTTGTTCTCAAGGCCGATGGCGGGCGGGTGAATTTCGGCTAGGCTTGAAGTGGTTTGGTGGATTTGCTATGCTGAGGCGGTATGAAGCGGTGGGAAGCGGCGCTACGGTTCGTGGGGGTGGGGTGGTACATTGGGTTGTGTATTGTTCTGGGAGCAGTGGGTGGTCTCTGGCTTGATAATAAGTTTAATACGAAACCTGTCCTGACGATAGTTGGGTTAATCTTGGGAGTTGCCCTGGCCTTCTATGGTGTTTATCGGATGCTAGTGCCTCTTCTTGATAACAAACGCAACAGGGGGAAAAGCTAGTGCCGAGAAGAGGCTGTCTCGGCTGTTCATTACCGCTAGCCATCGGGCTAGTGGTGGTCGTCCTTGTCCTTCTTATCATTGGCTTTATCAGCGGTCCTCTGGGTAAGAGCATAATCGGTAATGTGGGCCTGCCGAGCTGGCTCAGTGTCCCCCAGCCGGAGCTCCGGTTGCCGGCTGAGGTGGTTTTTCATGTATTCGGCTTGCCGGTCACCAATAGCATGCTGGCCACCTGGGTTACGGTTATTTTCCTGGTGGTGTTTTCTTATGTCGTTACCCGGCGGATGAAACTTATCCCGGGCCGGCTGCAAGCCGTCTTTGAGTTTCTGCTTGGCTGGCTCTATGACTTCTGTTGCAGTGCTGCCGGAGAGAAGAACGGGCGCCGCTTCTTCCCGATAGTCACGACAATCTTTCTCTTTGTTGCCTTCAATGCCTGGCTTGGTCTACTACCTGGTTATGGTTCAATAATCGTGGATACCGCTGAAGGCGAAGTGCATTTACTTCGGCCAGCTAATACTGATTTTAATACACCCCTGGCTCTGGCAGTGGTGGCGGTTATCGCTATTCAGTATTTTGGTTTAAGGGCACTCGGCCGCTATTATGTGGCAAAGTTCGTAAATGTTGGCGGTCTTTTCAGAATTTTCCGGAGTGTGGGGGAAGTTTTTAAAGGCAAGGTCATTGATGGTGTCAGCGGTATCGTCACGGGAATCGTTGAGTTCTTTGTGGGTTTTCTGGAGTTGCTGAGCGAGCTTATCCGTATTGTCAGTTTTACCTTCCGTCTTTTCGGCAATATGACGGCCGGGGAAATACTTATCTTGGTGGCGGTTTTCCTCGTTCCGTGGGTATTCGCCCTACCGTTCTACGGGCTTGAACTTCTTATTGGTTTTCTCCAGGCCCTTATCTTTGGTGGTTTAACCCTGATATTCCTGACTCTGGCTGTTGCTTCCCATGAGGAAGAGGAGCACACATAGTCTTGAATCAGTGAAATTATGAAAAGGAGGTACTCGATGACAGCAGATGTAATGAAGATGCTAGCAATCGGGATAGTTGGCGGCCTGGGTTTATTGGGCCCGGCGCTGGCCCTTGGCCTCATTGGCTTTTCGGCCCTGACTGGGATAGCCCGTAACCCCGAGGCCAGAGGCCCCATATTTACCAATATGATTCTGATTGCTGGTCTCGCTGAGGCGATTGGTATTTATGCTCTGATTATCGCCATTTTCCTGGCCTTGATTGTCAAGTAATTAATAAGGGGGGCAACTATGGGGCAAGAAGGTATTCCCATGTCCATAGCGATTCTTTTCTCGCTGGTAATTTTGGGGGTAGTACTTAGTGTTGGTATGATAATTATGGCAGTGATTTTGGCATAACAGTTCAAGAGGTGGCTGAAATGTTGGAAGGTCTGACTCAACTGGGCTTTAGTTTGCCAACGCTGCTAGCGCAAATTGTGACTTTCATTATTCTCTTTGGACTGCTGTATCTGGTGGCTTACAAGCCGGTGCTGCGGATGCTTGACGAGCGCTCCAGAAAGATTAGGGACAGTATGGAGCAAACGGAACATATTAGGGAGCAGGCGGCCCGGGCGGAAGAAGAGGCTAAGAAGCGAATCGAGACCGCTAGTAAAGAGGGGCAAGAGTTAATTGCCCGAGCCACGCGTACCGGCGAAGAAGTGCGTCAGCAGGCACAGCAGAAGTCGGAAGAGGAGGCCCAGTCCCTTATCAATAGGGCACGGGTGGAGATTCAACGAGAACGGGATGACGCGGTTGATGTCCTGCGGCGTGAATTCGCCGACCTGACCATAATGGCGGCGGAGAAGGTGATTGACCGCTCACTGGATAAGAAAGCACACCGTGACATCATTGATAAGGTGCTGGAAGAGGCCCCGACTTTGAAGAAAGGGTGAGGTAATTAGTGGCCAGAAGGGCTCAGGCTAAGCGCTACGCGCAGGCAGTGTTTCAAATTGCCTTAGAAAAAGGGGAGCTGGACAGGTGGCAGTCTGACTTAAAGAAGATTGCCAGCCTGGAGCAGGAGATTGTCTTGGTCAGGTTGCTGGAGAGTCCCAAAGTGTCATTCGGCGACAAAGTCAGGCTGCTCTCCGAGCGGTTTGCGGACATCAATCCCCTGGCGCTGAATCTGGTCTGCCTGCTGGTAGCCCGAGGCCGGTTGGGGCTCCTGGGTGAAATTGCTGAGGAATACCAGCGGCTGCTGGATAGTTACCGTGGCATTGAGCCAGCCGAGGTAATTACGGCGGTGCCGCTGGAGGATGAGGATAAGCGCAAGCTGGAAGAGCATCTGTCAGATATCGCCGGCAAGAAGGTAATTATCTATCCGAAAGTCGACCCCGCTCTGGTCGGTGGTATTGTAGCCAGATTTGGGGGCAAACTGCTTGACGGCAGTACTCGGAGTCGACTGGAAGCGTTGAAGAAGGAGATTGGCGGGATAGCGAGATAGGCATTATTGCACCCTGACGGGAGTTGGAGAGGGACGGAGTTCCTCTCTGGGAGTAGGCATAACGGAGCGTCAAAGAGAGGCGGAGCCTCTAAATCAAAGGGCGTCTAAGAGGGACGAAGTCCCTCTTTCATAACCACTGCCCCCTCTCCTTTGAAGGAGAGGGGGAATAAGGGGGTGAGGCAGACGAGATGACAACACGAGGTCAAGATATAGTTTCGGTCATTAAACAGCAAATTGAGCAGTTCGGCAAAGCCGCGGCGGCGATGGTCGATGTGGGCACGGTCATTGAAGTGGGTGATGGCATTGCCCGCATTCACGGGCTGGCGGCGGCTAAATACAACGAACTGCTTCAGTTCCCCCATGACATCATGGGTATTGCCATGAACCTAGAGGAAGATAGCGTCGCCTCGGTTATTCTCGGTGACTACACTCCAGTCAAGGAGGGGGATGAAGTCCGCTGTACCGGTCGTATTGCCGAAGTACCGGTTGGCGATGTGCTTATTGGTCGGGTGGTTGACCCGCTGGGCCGGCCACTGGATGGCAAAGGCCCGATAAAGACTCAGAAGACTCGTCCTATTGAGCGGGTGGCCCCTAATGTCGTAATGCGTGAGGCGGTGAATGCACCGGTGCAGACTGGTATTAAAGCGATTGATAGCCTGATACCCATCGGGCGGGGGCAGCGTGAGTTGATTATTGGTGACCGCTCCACGGGCAAAACGACCATTACTCTGGATACGATTATTAACCAGAAGGGTGGCGACCTGGTCTGTATCTATGTGGCCATTGGGCAGAAAGCGTCCAAGGTGGCCCGGGTGGTGGCTACGCTGGAGCAATACGGAGCCATGGCGCACACCATTGTGGTGGCGGCCAATGCCTCCGATTCGGTTGCCCTGCAGTATCTGGCGCCTTACGCTGGTTGTGCCATCGGCGAGGAGTTCATGGAGCAGGGTAAAGATGCACTGGTTATCTATGACGACCTGTCCAAGCACGCCTGGGCTTATCGTCAGCTTTCTCTGCTGCTGCGCCGTCCGCCGGGACGCGAGGCGTACCCGGGCGATGTCTTTTATCTGCACAGTCGTCTGCTGGAGAGGGCGGCCAAGTATGCCAAGGAATACGGCGGCGGTTCACTGACGGCTCTGCCCATTATTGAGACGCAGGCCGGCGACCTCTCGGCCTACATTCCAACCAATGTTATCTCCATTACCGACGGTCAGATATATGTAGAGAGTGACCTGTTCAACGCTGGTCAGCGGCCGGCCTTGAATGTTGGCTTGTCAGTATCACGCGTGGGCAGTACTGCCCAGACCCGGGCCATGCGCCAGGTGGCCGGCCGACTTAGGCTGGAACTGGCTCAGTACCGGGAACTGGCCGCCTTTGCTCAGTTTGGTACTTCTGAGCTGGATGCGACCACTCGAGCCCAGCTTGAGCGCGGGCGACGCATCACCGAGGTGTTGAAACAGAATCAGTATAGCCCGATGCCAATTGAGAAGCAGGTCATGATTCTGTATGCCGCGGTCAACGGGTATCTGGATGATATACCGGTGGCTAAAGTTGGCGCTTTTGAGCCTAACTTCCATCAATTCGTAGATGCCAACCATCCTGAGATAGGGCAGTGGATTGCCCGGACGAAGGAGCTTGGCAAAGAGGCCGAGGAAGCACTAAAAGTCGCCATTCAGGAGTTCAAACAGGGTTTTAAGGCATAGTGCCGAGAAGCGTCTCCCGCTTCAATAATGAAGAAGCATAGTGATAGAGAAGCGGAGACTTTCTTGGGGACAAATAGGGGAGTCTGAGAGAGGGCGAAGCCCCGCAGAAAGTAAGGTAAGGAGAGTCCAGAGAGGCGAAACCACCCAATCAAAGGGCGTCTAAGAGGGACGAAGTCCCTCTTTCATAACTACTTTCCCCCTCTCCTTCAAGGAGAGGGGGACTAAGGGGGTAAGGTCAAAGATTGGCTAACATTCGCCTGATTCGCCGCCGGATACGAGGCGTCCAGAGTATCTCTAAGATTACCCGGGCTATGGAGATGATTGCCACCTCCAAGATGAGGCGGGCACAGGAGCGCGGTCTGGCTGGTCGGCCTTACGCCGATAAGATTCACCAGGTAATCGCTGACCTGGCGGCTTTGCCCCAGGAAGATAAACCGCTGCATCCTTTACTGCAGCAGCGGCCAATTGCCAAAATAGCCGTAGTCCATATCAGCGCCGACCGCGGTCTGTGCGGCGGTCTGAATGCCAATATGAATCGCCGGACAGCCGCCTTCATCCTGGAGCAGTCAGTGCCGGTTACCCTTATCTGCGTGGGTCGCAAGGGTCTGGACTTCATGCGTCGGCACGGTCGGGATATTAGAGCCGAATTTACCGGGCTGGGTGACCAGCCCAGCCTGATGGACACCCTGGCTATACCACGTATCATTATTGACGATTACACCAGCGGCTTTGTTGATGCTGCCTATCTGGCTTACACACAGTTTATCAGCACGATGGTGCAGAAGCCGGTAATCCAGCCAGTCCTGCCGGTGGAACCAGCGGTGATACCCCGAGCCCAGAATGTAGAATATATCTATGAGCCAGACCCGCAGGCGGTATTGGCCGGGCTCTTACCTCGTTTTGTTGAAATGCAGATTTACCACGCCATCCTTGAGTCCATCGCCAGCGAGCAATCGGCCAGGATGGTGGCGATGCGCAATGCCACGGACAATGCCAAGGAACTGGTGGATGACTTGACACTGATGTATAACAAGGCTCGCCAGGAGTCAATCACCAAAGAGCTCCTTGACATCGCCGGTGGGGTGGCGGCGTTATCTGCGGAAAACGAATGATATTACTGTCTTGACGGTATAGAATCCGAGGGAAGTCTGTGAGGTGAAATATGGCCAAAGGTAAAGTGGTCCAGGTCATTGGGACGGTAGTTGACCTTGAATTCCCACCCGACCAGCTACCCGCCCTTTTCAACGCGATTGAGATTAGCAGTAACGGCTCAAAAATTGTACTGGAAGTCCAGGAACATATCGGCAATAACTGGGTCCGGTGTCTTTCTTTCTCGCCAACGGAAGGGTTGGCACGGGGTGCTGAGGCGGTAGATACCGGGGCCTCCCTCCGCGTACCGGTGGGTCGACCGACTCTGGGGCGGCTGTTCAATGTGCTAGGCGAGCCTCTGGACAACCTCGGAGAGGTTAAAGCGCCGGAAAAGTGGTCTATTCACCGTCCGCCACCGTCACTGGAGGAGCAGGAAACCAAGACCGAGATGCTGGAGACCGGGCTTAAGGTTATTGACCTGATTACCCCCTTCACTAAGGGCGGTAAGGTGGGTGCCTACGGTGGCGCGGGGGTGGGCAAAACGGTCATCATTATGGAGCTTATCCGTAATATTGCCACCGAGCACGGTGGTTTCTCAGTCTTTGCCGGTATCGGGGAGAGGTCGCGCGAGGGAAACGACCTCTGGCGCGAAATGAAAGGCTCTGGTGTCATTGACAAGACTGTCCTGGTATTTGGTCAGATGAATGAGCCCCCGGCGGTACGCCTGCGCGTGGGCTTCACCGGATTGACCATGGCGGAGTATTTCCGCGATATTGAAGGTCAGGATGTCCTGCTCTTTATTGACAATATCTACCGCTATACCCTGGCCGGTATGGAAGTCTCGGCTCTGCTGGGGAGAATGCCTTCGGCGGTGGGTTATCAGCCAACCCTGGCCACTGAGGTCGGTGAGCTGGAGGAAAGAATTACCTCGACCAAGAAGGGTTCCATCACTTCCTTCCAGGCAGTCTATGTGCCGGCGGATGACTACACTGACCCGGGCGTGGCGACGACCTTCGGTCACCTTGACGCTATTATTGCTCTGGAGAGGTCGATTGCCGAGCAGGGTCTGTACCCGGCAGTTGACCCGCTGGCCTCAACCTCCCGTATCCTTACTCCCGAGGTGGTCGGTGAGGAACACCATCGGATAGCTCGTGAGGTACAGCGCGTTCTTCAGAGATACAAGGACCTGCAGGATGTCATCGCTATCTTGGGCATTGAAGAACTGAGTGATGAAGACAAGCTAATGGTCGCTCGGGCCAGAAGAATACAGAGATTCCTATCGCAACCAATGTTCGTAACCGAAGTTTTCACCGGTCGGCCGGGCCGGTATGTGGCCATTGGGGAAACCGTGCGCGGCTTCCGGGAGATTCTGGAGGGCAAGCACGATGCTTTGCCCGAGCAAGCCTTCTATATGGCGGGCACTATTGACGAGGTGGTCGAAAGGGGCAAGGCGCTAGGGGGTGGTGGGTAATGTCTCCGATTAGGCTGGATATAGTAACGGCGGAGCGGGTGGTTTATTCGGAGGAAGTGGACATCGTGGTCGCGCCAGGTGTCCTGGGGGAACTGGGTGTCCTGCCACATCATGCCCCATTGATGACTATCCTGGAGCCGGGTGAACTGAAAGTGCGTAAGGGTGGGGAGGAATACTCCGTGGCTATCTCTGGTGGCTTTCTTGAGGTGAGGCCCGACCGCATTATCATTCTGGCGGATGCCGCCGAGCGGGCGGAGGAAATTGACATTGCCCGGGCTGAAGCGGCCAAGCAGCGGGCCCAGCAGCGGCTGACTCATCCGACTCCGGAAGTTGACCTGGCTCAAGCTGAGGCAGCACTACGCCGTTCGCTGGCGCGCCTGAAGGTGGCCGAGAAACGCCGCCGGAGAACACAGGCAACATAGCCCGCCTACTGGTGACGGCGGTCAGTCCTATTTGATGGCGTACAGTTTGCCATCGTGGGAGCCGATATAGACCGTGCCGTCAGCCACCGTTGGGGATGAAGTTATCTTGTCGCCGGTGGCGAAGTCCCACAGCTTTTTCCCCGTGGCAATGTCCACGGCGTAAAGCCGACCATCCTCACTGCCAACATAAACCGCAGCCTCGGTCACGGCTGGCGGTGAACTCACCGCCCCCTGAGTCTGGAAGGACCAAAGTTGCTGGCGATTCTTGAGGTCGATAGCCAGCAGATTGTTGTCAGCGCCAATGTATAAGCTGTCACCGGCCAAGACCGGTGAGGAACTGACGACTCGCCCCAGCCTTAGTCCCCACAGAAAGCCGGATTGGGATGGTGGTGCGGGCACAGGTACGCCGAAGGCCCAGACTTGTATCCAGTAGGGTCGAATAGCATATTCCCAGGGCCAGTTGCGGGCGTTACCATCAACGGCATACAAATAACCGTTGAAGTTGGCAAAGAACGCGGTCCTTCCAGTCACCGCTGGCGAGGCGTAAACGGGCGTATAGGTCTTGAAACGCAAGCGGACTCGGCCATCAACAGCGTTTAAGGCGTAGGCATACTCCGCGCCGGAGCCAATAAAGACAACGCCCTCGGACACTGCTGGTGATGATTTTACCGGACCCAGTGCGTCGAACCTCCAGAGCCTGGTTCCTTTGAGGGCGTCTAAGGCATAGACGGAATAATCATCCGAGCCAAAGATGACTATCCCATTGGCTACGGCCGGGGAGGACATAATCGGGTAGGGTGTCCGGTATTCCCAGACCATCTCCCCGTTCTCGGCATCCAGCGCGTAAAGAGCACCATCGTTGGAGCCAAAGTAGACGATACCGCCGACAATCGCCGGCGTCGACTCGACCCAGCTACCAGTCTGAAATTCCCAGCGCTTTTCTCCGGTGGCCGCGTCTACAGCGTAAAGCTTATGGTCTCTTGAGCCGAAGTAGATGGTGCCATCGGCCAGGGCCGGCGATGAGTGAATGGCACCACCGGTGGTGAAGGTCCATTTTAGTGTACCCTGCGGCAAGGCGTCACTGGTTCCAGTAGTACCCGTGTTGGCGATGTCGTGGCGGAACATCGCCCACTCCCCAGGCTGGGAATTAGAATTTACTGTTTCGGCAGGTCGGTAGAGAAGGTCGGTGTAGTTGTATAAGATGGGCAGGACAATGGCTACCACCGCAAGAAGGGAAGCCAGACTGATGGCAATTCTGGCAATTCTCTTCCGCCGCCTGAGGTAGGCCTGACGGCGCTCGAGTATCTCTTCCAGCTCTGCGGTCGAGACTGGCTTCTGGAGACGGAGAGCGGCACCCCAGCAATGCCTGCAGAATTTGGTTCCAGCGGGATTGGGCTTATGGCATACGGGGCAGATAAGCCAGTACTCAGTTTCAGGTGTAGAACTCATGATTGCTCTCCAATTGTTGGGCGAAGGTGATAGTTTCTTTAGAGGGATTGCCCCTGACCTGGGCTGGCTTGGTCAAAGTGGCTGCGAATTTCCCATAACCTGCCGGCCAAAACACATAGTAAGAAAACTTCTCCTGCCGGAAGCGGGGGCTTAATTCTACCTGTCGTGGCGGCAATGTGCTTCGCAAGATGTTCTTTTCAGAAAGTTGGCCGAGTACTGGAGTAAACCCGGATTAGTTCACTCAGGCTTACATAATCTCGAGAGTCGCTCTGGTGCCTGCCTTAGCGGCCTTTACTCTGATTAGGGTGCGCATGGCTTCAGCTATCCGGCCTTGTTTACCGATAACCCTCCCTTTGTCATCATCAGCAACCTGCAATTTCAGTGTTATGCCTTGCTCAGTCTGTTCCTCAGTAACTACTACTTGGTCCGGTGCGTTAACGATTGATTTGGCGATGTACTCGATTAGTGCTTTCATGTTTTCTCCTTGGTTGTTTTGGTGGCTCTGAACTTCTCCAGGATGCCTGCCTTGGATAGTAGCCTGGCAGCCGTGGCCGTTGGCTGAGCTCCTTGACTGAGCCAGTATGATGCCCTTTCTTCATTAATGACGGTTGTTTCTGGGTTCGTTAGGGGACTAAAGTGTCCGAGGACCTCAATAAAAGCCCCGTCGCGGGGCGACCGAGAATTGGCGACAACAAGCCGATAGCTAGGCTGGTTTTTGCTTCCGGTTCTTCTTAATCTAATCTTAACCATGTTTTTTCACTTAGGATATTATGCGCTATAAGTGTGCGCCTGTCAATAGTGAAGGCGAACCCTATCCCCCTGCCCCCTTCCTGTATCTTGGTGAAAGAGTCGGCTGCGGATGAGAAGCTAGACATTTTTGGCTGATTATTGCTTTTACAATCCTATGTCAGTTCATCACGGTCTGGGACTACGGCCAAACCCTAACCAAACCCTAACCGAACCCTAACTGAATTTCTTACTTTGCTGTGTTATTCTTTCCTCAAGGTTACGGGGCAGTCGTTGGCGTAACAGCCACGGCTGGAGGGTGGAATGGGGACTTCAGCCTGCGGCTGAGTTGCTTTGTGGGTTGGACCTGTGTTATTCTTTGCTCAAGGTCACAAAGGAGTCGTTGGTGTAACAGCCGCGGGTGGAGGGTGGAATGGGACTTCAGCCTGCGGCTAAGTTGTTTTGTGGGTTGGAAATGTGCTTCTAGAGGAATATCCAGGACAGACAGAGCTATTTACTCTTGATGGGAAGTCACAACGGGTGACCTATCTCACCAGGGTAGACCCATTTTCAGGAACAGTCGCCAAAATTTCGGAGGAAAGAGCACGGAGAGGCATAGGGATTTCGGTCGATCTACAAATACGACCCATCGACAAGTGCGATTTTTGTGCCTTTAAGGAACATACCCCACGGGAACGCATTGAACATGCCTGCGGCGCAATATCAGTTCCAAACATGTATCCCTGGGAAAAATACGACTGGATAACCATCTATCCTCCTTTTACCCACCACAAGCTGCTCCTTTCCGACCTCTATTTCGATGACTTGGAACGGATGATAGAGTCCTCCTATGATCTGGCAACCATATGTGCTCGGGACCCCGAGGTAATCTCTTTCATGGATTTCACGAACTGGGGTGTCTTCGCCGGAGCTTCGCAGCAACATCCTCACTCGCAGCGAAAAAGCGTCACCAAAGTGCCCAGCCCAATTGTGTACAACGAAATGGAGCACTGCCGGCATCTTATGGAGCAGTATGGTCGAAATCCATTCTCCATCCTAGAGCAGGAAGAGAGGGCCGATGGCAGGAGAGTTGTCCACGATGATGATATATTCATAGCCTCAGTGTTTGCCCCGACCTGCGCTGATGAGATACTGGTCTTTCCAAAGGAAGATATTTCCCACATTATTCAAGCGACAGAGTATGACCGAAGGAGGATGATCCAACCAGTTCTCGGCATCTTTCCAGCTCTGTTCTTTTACCGCGGTATCACTGACCTGAACGTAGCAGTACACATGGCCACCTTTGCCGAAATGGAAGAGGCTCGGAAGTACTATCGGTGGCACATGCACATCTATCCGCGGCGGGGCAAATTGCCCGTCGACCGGGCAGGTTCGGAAATTGGCTTTGGTACCGATGTGATAGATGTTATGCCTGAAGTTACCGCCGAACTTTTGCGTCGTTGGTATCGGGATGGCCCCTGCGGGGATCTCGTTGCTAAAACCAGTAAGGGCTTCCCTGAGCCGGGGCTATTGGAAGAATTTCACAAGTTTCTAAAAAACTGCAGGTAGTTTTACCATCCAGAGAGTGGCTTGAGCAATTAGTCGTCACAAAATATAATGGCGAATGCTGAAAGGTCCTGGAACAACTCAGGATACGGCTAGAAGTCACTCACCAGAGAACACAAGTGCTGTACCGCTTGAGACAAGGCCAAGCACAGTGTCAGCATAGGGGCAGGCTAGAGTAGACTCGCCTAAAGTAACTAGTTGACGAAATGTTCAACTGATTACTGGCAATCTCCTTCTGACCCAGCCGTTTTTTCTGAGCACCAAAATCAGGATGTCCAAGAGGGGCGAAGCCCCTCTTTCTTTTCTTCTCCCCCTCTCCTAAATACGAGAGGGGGAGAAGAGGGGTAAGGTGCCGACTGCCGTCTAAAGTAGAGCGCCACTAATATATTGAACGAGTATAGCGTGTTGTCAAGACATTATGAAATCGTTATAATCGTGGTGTGAAGGTGAAGAGGCTTCATAGCTGGCAACTCGGTGTGGCTCAAGCCCAAGACCTGCAGCGCCAACTGGCCGGCCAGGTCTTAAAATGGGGCGAGGTCACCAATCCACAGTTCATTGCTGGCGTGGATATTTCCACGGAGAGAGGGCAGGCGATGGCCACCGCGGCCGTTGTTGTCCTGAATTATCCGGAACTGAAGCTGGTGGAAACCAGGATAATCGAGG
>CAYGYD010000051.1:0-11444 GCA_964354005.1 uncultured Dehalococcoidales bacterium
TGATATTTTAGTTCCATGCTAAAGTATAACCATCTCGGTATTCCAACAGATTGTAAGAGAGCCAAAGAAATATACTTACCGCGTTTCAAGATGTATGTCAGTGGATATGAGGAAAGCCTTTACAAAATTGAGTGGATGCGTTTCGAACCCGAATGCCCCTTACCGGAAATCGTAAAAACTATTCCCCATGTTGCTTTTGAAGTGGAAAATCTGGCCGAAGCAATAGAGGGGAAAAAGATTATCATAGAACCTAACAGCCCATCTGAAGGAGTTTGGGTTGCATTTATTGAAGATAACGGTGCTCCGATAGAGTTAATGCAGTATATCGATAAGTGAATGTCCAACTGGTTGTGCCCGAATGCTGAATTCCAACTGAAAAGTTCTACCTATTGACACCTCAGCTCCAGCTACAGTGCCCCCAGTTTCCCTGAGTTAGCCCGAGGCTCGATGCTCTTCTTAAACTGGTCAACATCCTTCTGGGATACTACGGCTACCTCTCCTGTAGCCTCTTCATACATCTCGTCACATTAGCCAGAAATTTCTACCTGTGGTAAAATACGATGAATATCAGAGATGAGACTAGCAGCGGAAGGAGGTGAGAGCAATGACTTGTGCAGTGCGTCTTTACTTTAGCTGAGTTTGAGCCGCAAGGCTAAGTGCAGGTTCTGCACCTGTCATCTGCTGGAAGGACCTCCGTTTCCGGCGAGGTGGGGAGACATTGAAGGCTCCCTAGCGTAGTAGGCTGCGAGAAGTTCGCAAAGCGATGGTTCGAGGTTCTTCGGCCATCGCTTTTTCTTTGCTTAAAAGTAGTTAAAAGGAGATTACTATAAAATGACAAATGAATGGACAATTCACAAATGACTGGAATTTTGACTATAGAGAGGAGGACAAATGGTCAAGTTTGTTGACGCCAGGAATCTGTCATGTCCACAGCCGGTGATGCTCACCATGAAGGCTCTGGAAGAAGCGGAAGAGGTGACTACGATTGTTGACAACGAAGCGGCACGCGAGAACGTAGCCCGGCTGGGGAAGAGCCAGGGTTGCGAGGTGAACATTCAACAAAGGGACGATGGCATCTACCTGACGTTGAAGAAAGCAGAAGGCGAGTTAGATAAAAAGGAGCCTCAATCCGCTACCCGAACGGTGTTATTTCTCGGCTCTGATGTTGTCGGCAGAGGTGATGATTACCAGTTGGGTAGTCTCCTCATGCAAAAGTTCCTTCACACTCTGGGCGGGCTTAAATCGAGGCCAGAAACTATCGTCCTTATCAATACCGGGGTAAAACTGGTAGCCGGAGATTCCCTGGTGCTGGGGCAACTGCGTCAACTTGAAAGTCAGGGAATAGAAATTCTGGCCTGCGGAACATGCCTATCCCGCTTCCAGTTGACAGATAAAGTAGCTGTTGGCCGAGTATCTGATATGTACACCATAGCTCAGACCTTGCTTGAAGCTGAGAAGATTATTTCTTTGTGATTAAAGTATTATTCAGCTCAAAACGAGTGTGCGCGCCCTGGCTTCTGCGTTATTATCTGTATAATAGCTTGATAATCGTCTCCGCCTCGGACTGTAGATTTCTCACATAATAGCAAGCCTTAGCCAACCAAAGCACCCAGGCTAATGCACACCGTGTACGAGCCTGAGAATGGGAGTGATGGCAGAGTGCAATCCGAGGGCTTGACATACCTCGCCTATGGTCATAGACTGTGACTGGCACGGAACGCATCACGAAGGCCAATGAATCCGCCAAGAATAGGAGGGCAAATGTCATGTACTATCAGCTAATAGTTGAAAAGGATGTCTCCGTCAAAGTTCGCGATGGGGCGACCCTCTGCGCTGATGTCTTTCGCCCAAACGATAGAGGCCACTTCCCAGCCATCATGACACTGGGGCCATACCCGAAGGATATTCACTTCAAGGACTGGGTTCAGAACCAGACCTTCGAGAGCATCGACAACGTGGACAGCCCTTACATGCACTGGGAGACGGTGGACCCGGAGTGGTGGGTACCTCAAGGATATGTTGTGATTCGCGTTGACGCGCGCGGGACCGGGAAGTCCCCGGGGCGGCCGCACAACTTGACCATGCGCGAGGCCGAGGACTTCTACGACGCTATCGAATGGGCCGGCACGCAGGCGTGGAGCAACGGTAAGGTTGCGGTGATGGGAATCTCGTATTTCGCCATGAACGCGTGGCGGGTGGCCGCGCTTAATCCGCCCCATCTGGCCGCCGTTGTGCCCTGGGAGGGCGCCTTCGACCTCTACCGGGATGTGAACCGTCACGGCGGCATTCGCTCCAATACTTTCACCCAGCGCTGGACAACTAATGTCGCACGCCAGATGCAGGAAGCCGGCTCGGTACGTGAACAGACCCGGCAAGCCGGCTATCCGGAACTCTACAACGAGAGGGCGGCCCGCAGCAATCCAGACCCTGCCAGCATCAAAGCACCGTTACTGTCCGTGGGCAACTGGGGCGGCGTGGGCCTGCATCTCAGAGGCAATATTGAAGGCTATCTCGGGGCCGGCTCTGAGCACAAGTTTCTTCGTGTGCACTCCGGCGACCATGTGACTCCCTTCTACTCGCTCGAAGGACGCCTTTTCCAGAAACGTTTCCTTGAGCAGTGGCTAAAGGGCATTGATACGGGCATCACTCGGGAGCCCCCGCTCAAGCTCGCCATACGCTACGGCGGCAACAACTACCAATGGCGCTACGAGTATGAATGGCCCCTCGCCCGGACCCAGTGGACAGAGTGCTATCTGGATGCTTCTAACGGGACTCTGTCAACTGACCGGCCCAAGCGTAAGAGTGAGGTGAGCTACAGTGCCGAGCCAGGCGCTGACATCACGAGTGCCAAGTTCTCAACCGCACCTTTCCAGCAGGACACTGAAGTCACCGGTCCCATCAAACTGAGGCTCTGGGTCTCATCAAGTATTGATGACGCCGACCTCTTCGCTATCATTCACAACATCGGTCCCAACGGAGAGGAAGTCACATATCCTGGTCAGAACCAGCCGGCCATTGCGGCAGCCTATGGCTGGCTGCGCATCTCACATCGCAAGCTTGACCCGCAGCGCTCAACCCTGTATCGGCCCTACCACACCCATGACGAACTGCAGAAGGTGAAACCGGGAGAAGTTGTCCCAGTAGACATCGAGGTCCTACCCGCTAGCATGGTCTTCCGGAAGGGCCACCGGCTTGTCCTCGAGGTCGCGTCAAAGGACGACCCCAGAATCAATCCTTTCACTCATACCGACCCGGCAGACCGGATTCAATCCGGCACAAACTCGATTCATACCGGCGATGCTTATGGCTCGCACTTGCTTTTGCCCGTGATTCCCCCAAGGTTATCTTAACGAGGTTTCACAAAGGTCATTGTCAGGGGAAGAGGAAAAGTTCTTCCTCCTTGTGCAGTACTAGGAAGTAGAGTCTGTAGCATAACAGTTATTCTGGGCTAACAACTGGTCTAAGACCGAATAACTGCGATGCTGGTCGTAGAAGACCAGGGTTTCTGGATTTATTACCTTGGAAAGGAGATTGGTCTTATGAAGCTGTTTGAGCCACTGGTAGTTCGAGGGATGGTACTCAGGAACCGCATAGTGATGCCACCAATGCTGGTTGGAGTTGGCTACAGAGGCCAACGAGCCAGGTCCTATTACGGAGAGCGGGCTAAGGGTGGTGCGGCCGCCATCACTGTGGCGGGCACCTCGGTGGACCTTTTTGTGTCCGACGAAGCCTGGGGTCGACCTGGGGGCGTAGCTGCCTTCGTTGAAGGGGCTCGCTTACTCACCGAAACGGTGCACCAGGCTGGCGCCAAAATTGGAGTGCAGCTCTGGTATGGGAATCGCTTCCCCGCCGGGGCCGGCGAGGCAGACGGTCGTGGGGCGGCGGTAGCTCCCTCCCCCAGAGGAGAAATGCGTGCACTTACCATCTCAGAGATTGAGGAGATTATCTCAAGATTCGCCCGCGGAGCAGCCCAAGCCAGAGAAATCGGATTCGATTACGCTGAAGTCCACGGAGCCCACGGTTATCTTTTGTGTCAGTTCTTCTCCCCGGCGGATAACCATCGCACAGATAAGTATGGCGGAGACCTGGCCGGGCGCATGAGATTGGGAGTAGAGTGTGTCAGGGCTATGCGGCAGGCGATAGGAGAGCACTACCCCCTGTTTTTCCGCCTCGGTGCCTGGGAAGATAAACCGGGTGGCATAGCTATTGAGGACAGCACAAAGTTTGCCGTAGAGCTGGAAAAGGCGGGAGTAGATGTCCTCGACATCTCTGTTGGCGCTACCACTCAGCCTGGCTCGGCGGTTGCAAGTGGCCCCGGACAGCCGGAGGGAACTCTGGTGCCATATGCGGCCGCCATTAAGAAGAAGGTAGGAGTTCCGGTGATAGCCGTAGGGCGCATCAAGACATCGGCATTCGCTGAGTCGGTCCTGGCCGAGGGAAAGGCGGACCTGATTGCTATTGGGCGTCAGCTCATCGCCGACCCATTCTGGCCCCAAAAGGTGGCGGAAGGTAAAGAAGATGAGATTGTGCCCTGCATAAGCTGTAATGTCTGCATGGATACCGGCCCAAGAGGTACTGGACTGAGGTGCTCGGTGAACGCCTCGGTTACCAGGGAGTCAGAATACCAGATTCAAGCGACCGAAAAGTCTAAGAAAGTCATAGTTGTCGGCGGAGGCCCAGCCGGGATGGAAGCAGCCAAGGTAGCGGCACAAAGGGGTCATAAAGTTACCCTATACGAGAAAAAAGACAAACTAGGCGGACAGCTTCTCGTAGCGAGTATGGCTCCCTACAAGGACGAGATTGCCAACTTTACCCGATACCTGACTAAGCAGCTAAACGAAGCTAGCGTCAAGGTAAAGCTGGGCGCGGAGGCGACTGCCGACTTGATTAAAAGAGGAAAGCCTGACGCGGTTATTATAGCCACAGGAGCTACCCCTATAGTCCCGGGGGAGATACGTGGGGTTGGAGGGAAAAACGTTATCGGTGCGCTGGATGTTCTTAGCGGGGCAAAGGAGACGGGCCAGAGGGTTGTTGTCATCGGTGGGGGCATGGTTGGCTGTGAGACCGCCGAGCTTCTGGCTCAGAAGGGCAGGAAGGTGACCATCCTCGAGATGCTGGACGAGATAGGAAGCGATATCGGAGTGAGCACAAGACAGGCTGTCCTGTACCGACTAAAGAATGCCGGCATTGAGATGGTGACCAGGACCAAGGCGCAGGAGATAACGGGGAGGGGGGTAAAAGCAGTACAGAATAATGCCGCCCGATTTTTTGAAGCAGATACGGTTGTGCTGGCAGTAGGTTTCACCCCGAATACCGGCCTAGCTCAGAAGCTTGCCGGGAAGGTCTCCGCGGTGTATTCAATAGGAGACTGCGTTGAGCCCCGAAAGATAGTAGACGCCATCGGCGACGGTGCTCGCGTGGGACGGGAGGTGTAACTCTCGCGTTCTGATTGGCCGGTTTAGTCATGAAGCAAGCTGGGAAACTTCAACATCCTCAAAATGAGACTTACCATCATCCCCTGTGTAAAGGCGGGTCAATTTCATCTCTGCCAACCTCCTGAACTAGTTCTTGTATAAGGGTGGTGTCAAATGTGGAAGCATCGGTCTAATCTTCGCTTCTACTGCCGTCAAGTCGGAGAAGGTAACTTTACGCCAAAATATTCAGCTTCTCATCTGCAGCCGACTTTTACACCAAGAGATAATCAAGAGCGTTTAAGAGGGGCGAAACCCCCTCTTTCTAAAAATCCCCCCCCTCTCCTTTGAAGGAGAGGGGGGATTAAGGGGGTGAGGTTCAAAAAGAAATAGCTACCGTTTAGAGGTAACTACCTTGCGTACCCAGAAGGCAACCACGGCCACCAGCACCACGCCCAGCCCAATCAGGGTGAATTTGAGCCAGTTGGCCATCGGCGCCCCGGCCAGCCCAACATAAAAGGGCACTGGTGGTGTCCACACACCCTCATTACCAGCCCCATCAATGGCCTTTACCCGGCAGTAATAGGCAGTCTCCTGACCCATTGCCTTGAGCCGCTCCGCTCGGGTAAGAACATACTCCGAGGTCGTCAGCCCCTTCTTTTCCAGCACTATCTTGGTGAACTCAGCGTCAGTAGCGATTTGCAGCGTATAGGTGACGCCGCTCGGGTCCTTAACATCCTCCCAGTCAAAGTAAGTCACGTCCTCGGCGGCGCTGGCCACTTTGGGCAGTAACGGTGTTGGGGGAAGGGGGGCGTTGGATTCCATGATAAAAGCAGCGCTGGCGGTATTGGTGCCATCATCAGTGGCAGTTATGGTATAGGTTCCCGCCGGACCAGGAGGTACGGCAAAAGAAGTTGAGAAACTCCCCCGGCTATCCGTGTCGACTTTAGCCACTGCGATGGACTTCTCCTTACCGTAAGTGACTTCCACCGTCATATTCGGCTTGAACTTGGTGCCATCAATGGTAACCGGCATGCCAACATAGCCCGGGGAAGCCAGACTGGTCGCTGGAGTCAGACTGATACTCGCCAATGTCGGCGGGAGAGATAAGACCGTCAATTGCGCCTCCGCCCAGTTCGCCCCTTTGTCACTGACCTCCACTTTGGCGGTAGTATTGACCACCGAAGACGGGGCAGCAAAGCTAAAGGTGAAACCGCCAAGGTGATTAGAGGTAACAATAGCCGGCTTAGTCGCTAACCTCTCACCATTGACCATAAGAGTTACGCTTTTTACCTCGCCAAATCCGGTACCGCGTACCTCAACCGATTGATTGACGATGGCTGAGGATGGTGAAAGCGTTATCTTGGGTTTCACCATGAAATTAGCTTCCGGCTTATTGCCAGAAACATCAGATACGACGATGACATGGTAACCAGAAATACCCTCCGGCACGATGATAGCACAGTTGAACTGACCAGTGCTGTCAGTGTTACTATCACCGCTGGCGATACGAATATCCTCGCCGTCATACTTGACAGCAATTTTCTGATTACTGCGCAGGCCTTGACCGTAAATATTGACTTCGGTACCCACCATACCTTCGACCGGTTCCAGTCGAATCTCGCCATCAACAACCACGAATCTGACCGAGTCAATCACCGCCCGACTGGCATAGTAAGTAGTGTAGAAATAGTAGTCGCCGCTGTGCACATCCTGCTCAAATTTGCCACTGGTAAGTCTACTGGGTATCTGGAAACCAACACCGTTCCCCAGCGTGCCATCGGCAGCAACTGATACCATCCTAACGAACTGGTAGATAGTAATCTGCTGGTCAATGTATTGGCCGATACTGGCTTTGTTGCTGGAGAAGTAAATATTGATGATGTCGCCCGGTTTAAGACCAGCACCATTGATGCCAATCCAATCGCCGATTCTTCCCTCGGCCGGAGAGAGTGTGAGCAATCCAGCCCCTTGCGCCATACTGGCCGGAAGCACGGGCGCAAATGCCAGCAGCAAGGCCAGAATAGCACCCCAGGTCAAGATACGGCCAGCTTTCCCATATTTCCAGCCAAAACGCATTTGACAGACCTCCACCCCGATGATAGAAGGTTGGAACCTACTAAGTGATAATGATAGGATTAAACCTGCACCCTGTCAATGTGAATATCGTTCAGCCGCTTACTCTCGTCTCTCGCCGCCCAGCGGCAAGACCTGCCGCTTACCCGCCGGGCAGTTTTTGAGCGAGATTTCGTGACAAAATTCCTAGATAACGAAGAGGCATCCGGGTAGGATTATTTTCCTATTACTATTGACTATTTTGGTAGCCCATTTGGGTGATTGCACCTGTGAATTACAGTAAGGTAGAATAGGATAAGTAAGTTTATGGTAGCTTAAGAGAGGAAGAAAATTATGGCCAACCGTAAGAACATCGCCTCTCTACTGACAACGAGCGATGTCGCTCGCCTCCTCAACATCCATATCAATACAGTCAGGCGTTGGAGTAACGAAGGCAGGCTAAAAGCCTACCGGCTTGGCTCCAGAGGCGACCGCAGATTCCAGCGAGAGGATATTGCCAGCTTTCTTGCCCACAGGTCGAAGGCTAAGAAGGAGAGTGGATGAGGCACTACTTTGGCTGAATTCTCCAGGGGCCGAACAACAAGCTTAATTGGGAGGTGGCTATGTGGATAAGATAACAGTAATGATAATCGATGAACAAGCACTCTTCCGGGCCGGAGTCCGCCAGGCGCTGTCCCAGCAGGCTGACTTTGAGATTTTGGAATGCGACCCCACAGAAGACCCACTGGCAGTGATTGAGGCTACTCTGCCTAATATTGCCCTTTTGGGGTGTCGCCTCACGGCCCACAATGGCATGGACTTGGGTCGAAAAATCGCTCGTTATTTCCCCAACACCAAGGTCATCATGCTCAGTCCTGACCCGGACGATGAGGAACTCTTTGAAGTTATTAAGACATCGGCTGTGGCCTGCCTGAATAAGAACACCAGCGGCGACGAATTGCTCAATACCATTAAACGAGCCTGCAATGGCGAATACCCGATAAACGAGAGCGTCATGACCAGACCCAAAATTGCCCGGCATGTCCTGAGGCAATTTGAGGACTTCGCCTCAATGGGTAAAGCCATGGAAACGCTGGTAACACCACTCACTACCCGCGAGACTCAGATTTTGAACTATATTGCCAACGGCAATACTAATAAACAAATTGCCTCCATTCTACAAATAAGCGAACAGACCATTAAGAATCATGTTAGCGCTATCCTGCGCAAGTTGAACGCCAATGATAGAGCGCACGCTGTGGTGCTAGCCATACGCCACGGCTGGATTTCCATACAAGTGAAAGAAGCATAGCTGTAAAACTCTGAATAAATATGGCTTGAGTATTATGGGGTTTAAACCGGCAATACGAGATTGGGGTGACGAAGAAAGCCGGGAGAGGGCCAGTCTGCCGCTCGGTCTTTTGCCGATTGGCAAAGGGAGTTGACCCAGTTCTGCAATAGGAGACAGAAGTGCCACAAACAGAAGTAGTCCCTGAGCTAAGGGACCAGCTCAGGGAATATCTTCGGGAACAAGGATACAAGATAACCGAAGATGCCAAGCTCATTGGCAAATCGGGGATTAAACATAGCTTTGACATGCTGGCGGAAAAGGATGATGGCTTTTCCAGCCACACGATTGCCATCTGCATCGCTGCTGGAGGCAATCGAGAACAGGAAGCCAGCACCATTTTCAGTTTTGCCAATAAGGCCTTTGATACCGGCCTCAATAACCGTCTCCTCGTTGCCATCCCTGAGTTCACCGATAAATCCAAGCAACTGGCCATTAAACAGCGAATAAAGGTTCTCGACGGCAAACAACTGGTGCCGCTCCTGGCCGCCAAGCCCAAGCGACCGGCTTCTCCGGAAGAGCCAGTCAAGTTTGAGACCAAGGTCCAGCTAATCGAGTCGATGACCAACCGAGGCTACCGAGTGGAAGAAAAAGGCAAGGTTAAGGGCCGGTCGGGGGTGGAATATACCTTTGATATACTGGCTCATATTGACGGTGAGCAGGTCAGCCAGAGAGTGGCCATTGATTTCCTGAACAGTGACAAGGAAGTCAGTTTGGAACAGGTAGCCCTGTTTGACACCAAAGCCTATGATGCTGGTATTGATGACAAATTCATCGTTGTCTCACCGGGTCTTAGTCCCGAAGCCAAACAGTTTGCCCAGCACCAGAGGGTAAGAGTCCTTGAGCCGGGACATAAACATCCCGCTGCCAAACCAACGCCGGCGGTGGAAAAGCCGGAGATGCCAGCCACCAAGGCTCAGCCCAAGCTGCTCCGGCAGATGCCCCAGCCCGAGGCTCTGCAGCTAATTCCGGAGGTGATGGCCCGGCGCTATAGCGCCATACCACTCTCTATATCTGGCAACACCCTTCAGGTAGCTATGGTCGACCCGACTGACATCTTTGCTCTTGAAGCTTTTGCCGCCCAGAGCCGGATGAGAATCGAACCTATCGCCGCCGGGGCCAAGGAAATCCGGGAGGCCATTGACTTCAACTACAAAGGCTACGGGGAAATTGAGAAACAGATTTCCCGCATCGATATTCCCGATGAAGTTACCGATGAAGGGCTGGCTATCAGCGCCAGCACTGACACCCCGCTGACCCAGGCTCTTAGCCTGATAGTTGAAGAGGCCGTCAAGGCCCGTGCCTCCGATATTCACATTGAGCCAGAGGACGACCGGCTAAGAATACGCTACCGGATTGACGGTATTCTACAGGATATGATGTCACTCCCGCTTAATGTCCGCCGGTCTTTGATTTCTCGTATTAAGATTCTGTCCGACCTAAACATCGCTGACCACCAGCGCCCCCAGGACGGTCAGTTCACCACTGTGGCCAAGGGGCGCGACATTGATGTGCGCGTGGCTATGGCACCATCAGTCTGGGGAGAAATGTGCGTGTTACGACTTCTGGATAAGTCGATGGCCATCCTGCAGCTATCTGAGCTTGGCCTGCTGGATGATAGCCTGGTCAGGTATCAGGACCTGCTCAAAGTCCCCTATGGCATGATTCTCATTAGCGGCCCGACCGGTGCCGGTAAGACCACAACCTTATATGCCTCAGTCAACTCCCTAGACAAGATGGGGCGAAACATTGTGACCATTGAAGACCCGGCCGAGTACCGGTTCAAGGACATTAACCAGATTCAGGTCAACACCCAGGCGGGTATTACCTTTGCCGCCGGCTTAAGGTCAATCCTTCGCCTCGACCCTGATGTCATCCTGGTGGGCGAAATCCGCGATGCAGAAACGGCCAATATCGCTGTTCAGGCGGCGCTAACCGGTCACCTGATGCTCTCCTCCATCCACGCCGGTGATACCGTGGGCGTGCTCTTCCGGATGATGGACCTGAAGATTGAACCTTTCCTGATTGCATCATCGGTCATTGGCATTGTGGCCCAGCGCATGGTGCGCCGCGTTTGCCCCGATTGCTCGCAACCGATTGAGGCTCCCTTGATAGAGCAATTGGCTTACGAACGGGAGATGGGGGAGAAACAAACCAAGTTCCTGTACGGTACCGGCTGTAAGTCCTGTGCCTATACCGGCTATCTGGGCCGAATCGGCATATTCGAGATTCTGGCAATGAGTGATGCTATAAGAATGTTAGTTACCAATAAGGCTAACAGTGCCGAAATTAAAGCTCAGGCAATTAAAGACGGCTTGATATCCTTAATGAAGGATGGTATGCGTAAGGTGAAGGCCGGCACCACCACCCCTTCCGAGGTGTTGCGCAGTGCTTATACTCTAGGTTAATGACTTCGAGGTGAAACTATGGAATACAGTTATGTCGCTTATACTGAAGACAAGAGAATGGTGAAGGGCCACGTTTCCGCCGCCAACGATGAAATGGCCATCAATATCCTGGGCTATGGCGGTTACCAGGTAGTCAGCCTCAAACAGGCAGCTACCTCGTTCACCACCGGGCGGATAGCGGCCGCCTTTTCCCGGATTAAGCCTCAGGAAGTAGTCATGTTC
>CAYGYD010000052.1:0-11442 GCA_964354005.1 uncultured Dehalococcoidales bacterium
TCTGCCGATGCCGGCTGAGAACAGCCGATAAGTCCGACTATCATTACGATAGCAAGCATTAAGAACAGCATTCTCTTCATTCTGATTCCTCCGTAGATGAGTATGATAAGATGTGCCTGTCATTAATAATAAACGATGAGACACGGAAATAGTTAGGTCTTGATTCTGACGGGCGATGACTGAAGAGCCCTTGTTAGCGCATTTTCGTCACCTGTCCAGTTAAGTCTAGTTACACCCACGGTCACAATGTGGCTAATTGTTCACCCCATTGTTAGACGCCTTGACAACAAGCGAGTAAGGTCATAGTATAAATTGGCTAAATAGTCGGTGCGGGAAACATCGGCTCATGTTAGCCGCTCAAAATCAGTAAACTATGGCGAAAGGAGGGTCAGAAGCGATGAAGGTTTTGGGTATCGTGGCAAGCCACAGGCGGCTAGGCAACACGGAGATACTAGTGAAAGAAGCACTAATGGCGGCTGAGGAGGAAGGCACTAAAGTTGAAGTAATGAGATGGACAGACTACCGGATACTTCCTTGCGAAGGACTCGCGACTTGCCTATTCGGCGGGGTAGGGTGCAAACTGAAGGGTAAAGACGACCACAATTATCTACTAGAAAAGATTTACGAGTCCGACGGCCTTGTGTTCGGCAGTCCTTGTTACATAAAGGAAGCTACCGCAATCGTGAAGCAGTTCATCGATCGCCTATTTGTGCTAACTAGCCAGCCTTCCCGGGCCCGAGGAAAGCCAGCAATAATTATTATGCCCTATGCTACGCGGGGATGGACGCAATATGCCTTCTTGCAGCCAAATATCCTGCTCTCTCAGTTAGGCATGAGAGTGATAGACCGAGCACTCGTTCACACTCAGGGCATGAGCGAGGCAATAGCTCACCCAGAAGCGCTGGAGAGAGTGCGCAACATGGGGAAAGCACTGGTTACAGCCATCAGAACCGGTGATTCCACGTATAGGGGTGAGCCTGGGGTCTGCCCTGTCTGCCACGACCGCCTCATTCGCATCCACAAGGATAACGAGACCATCGAGTGTGGCACCTGCGGCATAACGGGCAGGCTGCGTATTGAGGAAGGTAAAATCAAGGTGCATTTCTCCGAGGAGCAAATCGATTGGATCCGTTCCGGCCGATCTGGGCATGCGGCGTACGAAATACTGCCCTCCAAAGACTATTTTCAGAAGTTGAGGCCGATGCTGAAGGAGGGGCGGGAGAGGTATCGAAGCTATTTGCACATTGACCGCGAGCCTGCAGAATCTAGCACTAGGGGGCAATAGCAATGGCAGAAATCATGGGCAAACTCAGATGGTTTCCTCTTGGTCCCATTGAGGGTCCATTGGAGCCTGTTAAAAAGGATGACTTAGATAAAATAGCCAGAAACTACGGGGTGAATGTCTCCCTTGAGGAGATGCGAGGTGCAGTGCAAGGGGAGACAAGGGGTAAAGCCATCGAGGAGATTACCCAGTGGGTCATCACCGTATCAACTGATGATGAAGAAGCATTTCGGGGAGTGATCCGGGCCTTGGTGAAGAAGTACCGTGCTCCTCGCACCACTTATGCTACTCTGGGCAGCGACGAGAAGGCAAGGAGAATGATAGCGGAGTTGTTCAACGAGGAAGACGGCTGGCTCTAGTCCGGTTAGCTTTTCCTCAGTTGTTGGTGAAAGAATAAGACTGTCAAACTAAGACTCCGGACAGGACTTAGCACCTTCTCCAAGTCCGGAGTATGGTGGGAGAACCCGACGAGGAGGTGACGGCAAATGACATCAACTTGAGCTAAACTAGCTCAGTGTTGTTTCACTCTTTCGGGTATTCCTAGAGAGTGGTCGGTTTGGAGTGAGACCAAAGGTCGAGTTTTAGACACTTTCTAAAAAGAGGAGACAGTATCAAAATGGCGATAAGAGGGCTGGAAACAACGAATTATGAGGAGAGAGCCAAGGAAGCAGATTATAAGAAGAGATTGCATAAGGTGATGACGGAGAAAGAAGCAGTAGAAACCTTTCTGCACGATGGTGATTCATTTTGTATCGGCGGTTTTGTTATGTGGAGACAGCCTGAATCCGTCATTAGGGAGATAGCCCGTCAAGGAAAGAAAAATTTATCTATTATAGATGAGAGTGGGGATTTTGAGGGTATAGATTTGCTGGTAGAGTTGGGAATGCTGGATAGGATAGATATAGCCTATAGTATTACACGCCAAGTAGGTGGTATTTCTGGCACGCCCGCTCTGGAGCGCGGTATCAAGGAAGGTTTACCACGGCCGGTTGAAGCGGGCGGCGTTCTGGCCACGCCAAAAGACAAAATTAAATCTGATGTGCCTCCACTTAAGATAGTGGATTGGACGAATTTTGAAGTTTCATTGAGACTCATGGCTGGGGCCATCAATGTCCCTTTTATGCCCTGCCGCTCCTCAATTGGCACTGATATTCCCAAATACAATAAGGAAATCAAGGTGATAAATGACCCCTACGAGAACAAGCCACTCCTCCTTATTCCGGCTTACAGACCAGATGTTGCCTTCATCTCAGTTCATAGGGCAGACCGAAGAGGAAACGGTCAGATATGGGGCTTTAGAGGGACGGATTTATGGAAAGCCAGGGCAGCCAAGCATGTAGTCCTGCTTGCTGAGGAACTTGTTCCCACCGAAAAGATATATGAAAACCCGGCACTGACGGTAATACCGGCCTATTGCACCGATGCTGTTGTCCATCTTCCCTTCAATTGCCTGCCTACAGGCATCTATGGCTGCTATATAGCGGACTGGATAGGTTTCGTGGCTCTCTTACTACAGAGGCAGAGTCGTGATGGAGCCTTGCAGTGGATTGATGAATGGGTTTATGGCCCCAAGAATCACTTCGACTATTGCGATAAGATAGGATGGGATAAACTGGATAGACTGGCTAAGTCAGAGCACAAGCTAAACAGGATACCGGCGTGAGGGATGTTAATTAAGAATATGAAGGAGGTATGAAAATGGGACATTTATATACCACAAGGGACAAATATACGCCAGAGCAGCTTAAAGAAATGAAGGCGAAATATACGCCGCCAGAGCTGGTATGTTGCACCGGGTCAAGGGAAGTGGCAGATAGAGAGGTTGTGTTTGTTGGTATTGGCATTTCCGACCTTGCCGGTGCCATAGCCAAGCTGGTTCATACGCCCAATGCCATACTGGTGGCTGAGGCCGGTTATGTGGGATTTCCCAGCGTGTCTGTCTTAATCAGTCCCTCTGATAACTCGGCCGGCGCCATGGCTATGTGTCATCAGGGTCTCCCTGATATGTTCATCGACCAACAGTCGGGCTTGATTGATGTCGCCTATCTCGGATTTGCCCAAATGGATAAGTTTGGCAATGTAAATGTTAGTTATATAATTGGACCACAAATAAAGATGAATGGGAGCGGTGGCGGAGGCGATATAGCCTCATCCGGGGGGAGAGTAGTTTATACCGTGGAGTTTAACTCAAGACAGTGGGTAGAAAAAGTTGACTACATGACTGAGGCCGGTTTCCTTGATGGCAGTCCTGATGCCAGGAAGAAGGCTAATTTGGTTGGCGGAGGGCCGGCCTCTGTGGTCACCGATAGAGGAGTTTTCCGATTCGACCCAAAGACCCATGAACTGTATTTAGCCGAGGTATTCCCCTGGCAGGATGAGGCAGGTATTGAGGAACTCAAGAAGTGTTTTCCATGGGATTTGAAAGTAGCTAAGGAATTGAAGATAATTGAGCCGCCGACAGAGAGGGAACTCTGGGCACTGAGATTAATGGACCCGAACGGTCAGTATATTATAGCCAGCATTATGGATAGGCCTATTGGCAAGATTATAATGGAAAGAAAATTTGATTTAGAAGGATATGATACATTTTTGGGATTGATGGAGAGAGCGGTAAAAGAGGCGTTGGAGTTTGTTACTTAGATTTATGGCTTTTCCTAAATGGGCTCTGAGGAAAGCGGCAGAAGCAGAGCTTTGTAAGTAACGTAGGACTAATCGAGGCCAAGATAAAGAGAAGGTCGGTATAAAAGCCAATCTTCTCTTTATACTATGAAGCATGCTTCACCAACGTAATTAATGGTGCCATAAAGCAATTGTGTATGTAGTCAGCTGAAGTACCACTTCACTCAAACAGATGAAAGAGAACCGGCGGCCATTGAGATAATACTGTGCCAAGAAGAACTGGCGGCCCGCGTCGATGTTTGGCAGCAACTCACGTCCGCCACGCTATGTAATGGCCAATAGCCCGAGCTTGAGATAATGACCATTTACTTGGCGCCACAAGAAACCTATAATAGATTCTAAATCTGGCTGGGATGATGCCCTATGGCGAACGCGCTGGATAATGAAGCTAGGTACTGGGACACAGTCGCTCGAGGATGGTCGACGGCGGGCTACTCCAATAAGCTCCTCGCTGAACACAAGAGAAGGACTTATCTCGGCCTTATCGCTGGGTGGGCTGGCGTGGCGAAGAGCCAGACTATATTGAAGACAGACCTTTTCGCTGAAGCTTTTGGTGATGAGGAGTTCCTGTTTGATATCACCCAAGACTGCAACATCGTAGGCATCGACATTTCAAGAGAGCTAGTGGCTAAGGCAAAAGGAAACGCTGAGCGGCGGGGGGTCGATGGTAGTATGTACCTCTGCTGTGACGTGAAACGGCTCCCTCTCCGAGACAACTGCATTGAAGTAGTCATCTCTGATTCCAGTCTTGACCATTTTCCCAGTGAGGCAGACATAATTATAGCCCTGAAAGAGCTGGCTCGGGTTCTAAAGGTTGGCGGTACGCTCATCATCACCCTGGACAATAAGAATAACCTGACTTACCCGCCGTATTTCCTGGTTCGTCTTTGGATGCGACTCAAGCTTACTCCCTACTTCATTGGTCGGACGCTCTCTATCACCAAGTTGAAGCTGACTCTGGAAGAACATAGACTTAATGTGGAAGAAGCCACAGCTATCTTCCATTATCCCCATCCCGATAAGCTGGTGCGATGGCTGGAGAGCGCCCTGTGCCGGTTGGGTAGAGGTCGGTTTGATGGCATGATTAGACAGGGTTTGATACTGCTTGACCGATTGGGAAATAAGAGGACACGCTACCTTACTGGGCGCTATATTGCGGTCAAGGCGGTGAAGCAGAGATAGCATGGGCACTCTGATTAGCGTCCACATTGATAATGGAGCGCGGCTGAAGGCATACCTCGTCCTGGACACTCCGGTCAATGGCCGATGTCACGGAGGCCTGAGGATGGCGGTAGACATGTCACCGCGAACACTGGCTCGTGCCGCCAAGACAATGACGCTGAAATACGGATTTGTGGGCCTCCCAGTGGGTGGGGCCAAGGCGGGGATTGAGGCTGACCCGGAGATGCCTTTACATGAAAAACGCGAAGTCGTAAAAAGATTCGGCGCGGCCATAAAGCCAATGCTGGTGACCAAGAGCTATATGCCGAGTGGAGACCTGGGTGTGACCGACGATGATGTCAAGTTCATGCTCACGGCTAACGGCCTCAAAGTCCCGCCACGGACGTTAACCTTCCAGCTATCCGGTTTCTACACCGGGATTACCGTGTTCGCCGCCGCAGTTGCGGCCGCCCAGCATATTGGGCTGGAGATAGGCCGTGCCGCGGTGGCTATTGAGGGTTTTGGTAGCGTAGGCAGTTCGGCTGCCCTAGCTTTTTGGCAAAGGGGAATCAGGGTAGTGGCCGTTTCCACCAGTCATGGAGCAATATACTCTGAAAGAGGCCTGGACATCGATAAGCTCATTGAGCTCCAGCGGCAGGTAGGCGGCCAGGTGGTTAAACGGTTCCCCGGGGGCGAGCTGATGGCCAAGGAGAGGCTGCTGGAACTGCCAGTGGATGTACTCTGTCCCTGCGCCAACTCGGAGAGTATTACCCTGGAGAATATCCAGCGGGTTTCGGCCAAGATAGTCAGCCCCGGAGCTAATGTCCCCTTCGCCGTCGAAGCGGAGCCGATTTTGTCCCGGAAGGGAATCCTGGCCGTTCCGGATTTCATGGCCAATTGTGGTGGTGTGCTTGGCTCGACCATGAGGCGAGCCGGACTGCGGGAGGACCTCGTGCACTACTTCCTAGAGCACAAGGTTGGGACAAGAATAGCCCATTTCATTGAAGCTGCCGAGAAAGAAGGTACACCCCTCGCTGAATACGCCGAAAAGGCCGCCAGCCAGAGGTTCGTTCAGACCAAGCAGGAAGCGGAGAGACGAGACCTCAAGAGCCGGCTGTTCAACTTCGCGGTGGAACTCTACCGCAGTGGCTGGATACCTCATCAGCTGGTCACTCCCATTGCTGCCAGTTACTTCGAGAGAAAATTCAGCTAGCCTCCCGGTTGACCGGTTTCACGGCCTTAGCCGCAATAAACTGCGCCGTGAGATATCTCGTCCGTCTGCTTTCCAGACTGTCCAGAAAGAGGAGAACCTTTCTAATCCAGCGGTCAAATCGGCCCGGGACCGCCCGGCGCAGAAGAGTAATTATGCCCCGCGTGAAAAAGCGAGGGTTGTGGATAATAGCTGTCCTAGCCACTACTTTCAGATTGACTCTGGCCAGGGCCTGCTCAAGTTCCCTCATAGAATAGGTGCGACCAACGAAGACGCGGTAGAATCCAAGGGATACCCAGAGCCGAAAGAACGGTTCGGTGAGGTTGCTTCTATTGTCCAGAGTGATGATGAGAGTGCTGCCTGGCTTGAGGACGCGACTTAGCTCCGACAAAGCCACGGCGATGTCCTCTTTACGGTGGAAGTGGTCTAAGGTGGAATCCGATACTATCAGGTCGAAGCAATTGTTGGCAAAAGGTAGCTGCCTGACGTCACAGCAGACGAACCCGGCGTGACCAGTCGGGGCACGTTCTCCGGCTCTCACCTTGGCCCGAAGCACGATTTCACCGGAAATATCTATCCCGACCACATTGCCAGCTCGGGGCAGGATACTCCACAGGAAAGCGCGGTGCGGGTGCATTGCCTCGGCGAAAAGGTCTGTCTTCAGTATTGTCTGGCTTGGGCCAATACCAGTCCATCGGTCAAGCAAGTTCAGGTGCACGCGGCGATATTGCTCAGCCAGAAGCTCATCAAAATCTTGCCTGTCGCCTCTTTTTTGAGCCAGTTGGTCCCAATATTTGGCTTCGTAGTTTTTCTGCGGCATCGCAATCAAGGAAAGCACCACAATTATATCCTGCTGGGCAGGTGGTGGCAATGTCGCGGCTGGCGCTTCACAGCTTGAGGGCTCCTTGCATCAGCAGGCCTACATCGGTATAATCAGTGCACATCCGGCTTGTTTCCCTCTGCTGATTGAGTCTGTCTAAGCGAGATTGAATTTGAATCTGAACATCCCCAGTGTCCTTGGCGATATCTTGGATACAGTCGGTTCCAGGGAAAGGTTAAAGCAAATCATCGCTACCCCCCTCTACCGGAATGCTTCCTATCTAATCCTTAGTAGTGCTATTGGTGCCCTTTTGGGCCTCTTCTTCTGGATGGTGGCCGCCAGATTCTACACCGAGAGCGAAGTTGGCTTAGGCTCCGCAGTGATTTCAGCGGTCAATCTACTGGCCCTGCTGAGTATGGTTGGCCTGAATTTCTCAGTAATCCGCTTTCTGTCGCAGGCTGAGCGACCCCGACAATTGATTAATTCCAGCTTCACCTTGACCGGTATCCTGAGTCTGCTGGCGGCCGGAATCTTTCTGGCTGGCCTCCACTGGTGGTCCCCGGCCTTAACCTTCGTCCGGCAGAACAACCTCTTCACACTAACTTTCCTCGCCGTCGTCGTTCTAGCGACAGCGACAAGCCTGACGGATTCTATTTTCGTGGCCAAGCGTCGGGCCGGCTTTGTGCTCCTTTTCAGTACCATTGCCTCACTGCTGAAGCTGGCTTTCGTCGTTGTTTTGTCCTTAGCCTCTTATGCCTTCGGTATCGTGACATCTTGGACTATCGCGCTGGCTATAGCCGTGGTCATCTCCCTCTTTCTGTTTCTGCCCAGGGTGGAGTCCAGTTACCGGCCAGTGCCGAATCTAAGTCTTGGACAGGTGAAAGGCTTGGCCCGCTATTCCATCCATAGCTATGTCGCCTCATTGCTTTCCCGAGGGCCAACCATGGTTCTGCCAATACTAGTGCTCAATACACTCGGGGCCGAGAGTAATGCCCATTTCTATGTTGCCTGGAGAATAGCTGAGTTATTATTTGCCATCCCCTGGGCTGTCTCTCAATCGCTATTTGCCGAAGGCTCTTTCTCGCCGCACAGACTAAAAGAAAATGTCACCAGGTCTATCAAATTCAGTCTCATCTTGTTGGTCGGTGGCACGGTCATATTCATTGTGGCGGCCAAGTGGCTTCTACTGGCTTTTGGACAGAGCTACTCCAGCAATGCCCTCCACCTTCTCTGGTTGTTGAGTCTGGCTGGCCTCCCGCAGGGAATTAGCCATGTGTATATTGCCGTTCTCCGGGTACGGGACAGGTTGAAAGAGCTGGTGATAGTTCGTGGTTTCGTGGCGATGGCGGCGCCGGCATTGAGCTTGTTGGCCATGCCACGTTATGGTATAATCGGTGTCGGCTGGGTCTGGCTTGGCGTGCAAGCTGTCGTAGTCATTGTCTCAGTCATCAGGCTGAGGACATTGGTCAGTAGCTTTGGGTCACACGGAGATTGACATTTGTGAATATTCCGCTCATTTCGGCACTCGTCAAATACCCCCGGTTGGCTCTCGACCTGCGCTGGTTCCTCCGTGACACCATAACCCTAGAACAAAGCAAACAGGTTATCACTGACCGGCTCCGCCACCGGGACCAGAATTTCCTCACTCTGATCAGAAATGGTATCTACGGCAACCCCAGAAGTCCCTATCTCAGACTGCTCAAAGTAGCCGGCTGCGAGTTTGGGGACATTGAGTTACTGGTGCGGCAGAACGGACTGGAAGCCACGCTGCACAAGCTGTTAGCTGCCGGCGTTTATATTGGCTGGGAGGAGTTTAAGGGTAAGACAGAGGTGGTCCGAGGCGGGCAGCACTTCCAGTTCAAAGAACGCGATTTTGATAATCCTTATCTTGCCGGATACTACCGGGTGCAGAGTAGCGGCTCAAGAAGTGCCGGGGCGAGGACAATCTTCGACTTCAGACAGCAGATAGAGAAGGCTTACTACCACCTGATACTGCTGGCGGCGAACAACGCCCTGAAGGCTCCCAGGGCTATTTGGATGCCCGGACTACCTTCGATTTCAGGTATCTCGCCTATCCTGAATAGCTGGAAGGTCGGGAAGCCAATCGCCCGGTGGTTTTCCCCGGTGACCGAAAAACAGGTGCGGGCAAATCTGCAGGATAGACTGGCCGCGAGATATATTATCTACGGGAGCCGCCTCTGGGGCGTCAAGCTGGCTAAGCCCGAGTATGTCAGTCTGCAGGATGCTGTCAAGGTGGCCCGGTGGATGGCCGAGACCAAGAAAGAGTCCGGTAGCTGCTCACTGACCTGTTTTGTCAGCCCGGCCGTCAGAGTATGCCAGACCGCCATTGAGCACGGCCTTGATATCAAAGGCACCCACTTCTTTGTCGCCGGCGAGCCACTGACCGAAGCCAAGCGCCAGCAAATCGAAGCCGCCGGGGCTCTGGTCACGCCGCGCTACTTCATCACTGAGATTGGTATCGTGGGTAGCGGCTGTCCCAGCACCGGCGCTGTGGATGATGTTCATCTGCTCAGCGATTCGGTAGTCATAATTCAGCGTCAAAAGAAGGTGGAGCACACTGACATCTCGGTCAATGCGTTTCTCTTTACCAACCTCTTGTACGCGGCACCGAAGATTCTGCTTAATGTGGAGACTGATGACTATGGCATTATGGAGACAAGGCACTGCGGTTGCCTGTGGGACGAGCTTGGTCTCAATCAACATGTGCATACCATCAGAAGCTATGCCAAACTGACTGGTAGCGGTATGACCATCATGGGTTCGGACTTTGTCCGCATTCTGGAGCAGGTTCTCCCCGGCCAATATGGCGGCATGGCTACCGACTATCAACTCCTCGAGGAAGAAGACACCAACGGACAGACTCACCTTAGTCTGATTATCAGTCCCAAGGTGGGCGAAATTGATAATGATGCTGTTATCCACACCGTGCTTGACGAACTCAGCCACGGCATTCACGGGGGTAGACTGGCCGCCGGGTTCTGGTCGCAGGTGAATACACTGCAAATCAAGCGAATGTATCCGATGTCTTCGTCCGGCAAAATAGCGACCCTTCATCTGACAAAAAAGGGGTGATTCTTTGGGTAATCTGTGTTCGCAGGAGGTTATACTGTATGGTTCAGCAGAGCAGAGCTAGGGCGCTATTGGCCGTTGGTCTGGTACTATTTCTGGTGCTGGCCCTGCTGCCAGGCTGTAAAGAAAAAGAGACAGGACTGGTCCACTTGAAAGTGGTAGCTCTGCCCTATATCAGCTTTGGCACGTTATATATCCCCCAGGAAGAAGGCTATTATGCTGAGCAGGGCCTGGAGGTGGAGTTCGTCAAATTCACTTCCGTAGCGCAGGCCATCCCTCTACTGGCCCAGGGGGAGCTGGATGTAGCCGTCGGCCCGATGAGTGCCAGCCTGGTCAACGCCATAGTCCAGAACATCAACCTGCGGATTGTTGCCGGTAAAGAGTACATCGTTGCCAGGGTCAGTGTGCCCTTGATGGTCAGGAAAGACCTCTATGATAGCGGCCAGGTAGACACCATCGCTGAGGTCAAGGGTAGGAAGGTGGCAATCCCGGCGTTGGGTACGCTACATCATTTTTACCTGGGCAAGATTCTGGAGTCAGGCGGTTTGACGCTAGCTGATGTGGAAATCGCCAAGCTGAGTCCTCAGGAATGTATCACCGCCTTCGCCAATCACGCCATTGATGCGGCGATGCTAGGTGACACATATGATGACCAGGCGAAGTCGCTCGGTTATGCTGTCGTGTTAAAGTCTATCGATGAACTGCTACCCGGCTTTCAGCAGGGCTTTGTCATCTTCGGTCCCAATCTACTGGAGAGGAACCCCGAAGTGGGCAAAAAGTTTGTTATCGCTTACCTCAAAGGGGCCAGGCAGTGGGCCCAGGGCAAAACGGAGAGAAATTTGGAAATCATCCAGAAGTACCTTGGGCTAGATGAAGAAGCGCTGGCCCAAGCCGAGTGGCCCCAGGTTTACCTGGACGGGCGAATAAGGGTTGAGGATATTCTCACCTTTCAAGACTGGCTTTATGACAATAAACTCGTAGACCAGAAGCTGACCATTGACCAGCTTGTTGATACCCGGTTTATCGACCATGCTAACCGGGTACTGGGCCCGCCAAAATAAGGACTGACTGGATGGATGTTATCCTGATTCAACCGAAACACCGGCTCAGCCGGAGTCCTCCGCGCCGGGCACGCCGGGCAGGGCTACCGCTGGGATTGCTGGCGGTGGCCACCCCTCTAGACCAAGCCGGTTATAAGGT
>CAYGYD010000053.1:0-11351 GCA_964354005.1 uncultured Dehalococcoidales bacterium
CGGTATCGCTGACAGTATCACGCATCAGGGTGAGGCCACCCTCATAAATCAGGTCAGTAATCAGCTTAAGCTCGTGCAGGACTTCAAAGTAGGCGATTTCAGGCTGGTAGCCGGCCTCGACCAGTGTCTCAAAGCCGGCCTTGATAAGCGCCGAGACGCCACCACAGAGCACCGTCTGCTCGCCAAAGAGGTCAGTCTCCGTCTCTTCGGCGAAGGTGGTCTCAATGACGCCGGCCTTACTGCAGCCAATGCCCCTGGCATAAGCCAGGGCTATTTTCTTGGCTTTGCCGGTGGCATCCTGGTGAACGGCGACGATAGCTGGCGGCCCCATGCCTTCAGTGTAAAGTTCGCGCAACCTGGTGCCCGGGGACTTCGGCGCTACCATAGCCACATCAACATCGGGGGGTGGCATAACCTGGCCGTAGTGGATGTTAAAGCCGTGGGCGAACATCAGCATCTTGCCTCGACTCAAGCCGCCTTCAATTGAGCTGTAGTATATGGCTTTCTGAAGATTGTCCGGGGCCAGCATAACGGTGATGTCGGCGGTCTTAGCGACTTCAGCCGCGGTCAGCACCTCAAAGCCGGCTTTCCTGGCCTTACGCCAGCCCTCGCTGTTCTTGAGTTCAGCCACGACTACCTGGCAGCTGCTATCCCGCAGGTTCTGGGCATGGGCATGCCCCTGACTGCCGTACCCGATGATGCCAATCTTCTTGCCATCAAGTAACTTGAGATTACAGTCCTTGTCATAATATATCTTAGCCACAGTCTTTCTCCTTAATTTATTATTTAGCCGTTGGCTTGACCAGTAAGAGTGGACTGCTGACGCCCACCAGGATATTCGCCGCCACACTGCCGTAAACCAGGCGGCTGAGCCCCGAGCGTCCGTGGGTAGCCATGACAATCAAGTTATAGGGCGTCTTATTGGCATAGGCCACTATTTCGTCAGTCGCCTTACCCACCAGCACTTCTGATTTCACATTAATGCCGCTGTTCCTGAATCGCGGCTCAATCCCGGCCAGGTACTCAGCGGCCGCCTGCTTGCACCGGGCCGTCTCCTGCTGCGCATACTGTCCCCAGTTGAGCGGTATCTCCGCCAGCTCCGGGGTATAGTAGGCGGGCATGGTGGGTGGTTCGCAGACCCGGACCAGGATGACAGTCACCATCTCACGGCCACCCTGCCTGGCCAGCGCCTCAGCATGAGGCAGTACTGACTCCGCCAGTTCTGAGCCGTCCAGAGGGACGATTATGGTTCTCTTCGGCCACTCGTCATACGGAATCTGCTCCGGAATTCCGATACGCACCAGCAAGACAGGAATCTTGGAGGCGTGCAGGATTTTACCGGCCACGCTCCCGAGAACCCAGCGCTTGGGGCCAGAGCGGCCATGACTGGCCATCAAAATCAGGTCGACAGCGTTCTCCTCAGCATAACGGAGGATTTCATCCGGCGGGTAACCCACCACCAGCTCCCCCCGCACCTCAATAGACTTTTCCTCCGGTACCAGGCCGGCTTTTTTCTGCACCCGCCTGGCTTCACGCTTGATGGTATCCGCCGCGTGTTCAACATAGGCTCGGTTCATGGGGACATAATCGCGCAAGGCCGGAGCTGAAATGTGAAGTAAAATGACCTCTATGCCCAGCCGGCCGGCCAGTTCTTTGGCATAGGGAAAGACCACTTCGGCCAGTTCCGAACCGTCCAACGGGACAAGCATTCTATGGTACATCTCCCACCTCCAAGTTTTGCCCTTGATAATACCTTACCCACAGGCGGAAATCAACCTTTACCAGCCTGCTTGCACTTTCATTAAGCGGCTAGCCTGCCTATGTCTTCTCCTTCTTGATGTGCTGGCCCGGCGATGCTTTCTCCACCAGAATCGGGCTGGCACCGCCCCGGGGCATGGCGATGCGACCCGTCCGGGCCAGTTCCTTAATGCCAAAGCCACGGAGTAGGTTAGCCAGAGAATTTATTTTATCCTCATCGCCAGTAACCTCAACCGTCAGCGAATCCGAGGCGACATCGACAATATTGGCCCGGAAAATGTCCACAATCTGGATAATCTCACTACGCGTGGAGGCAGTAGCCTTCACCTTAATCAGCGCCAGTTCCCGGGCTACAATGTCCTCTTCCGTAATATCAGATACCCGGACGGCGTCGATGACCTTGTCCAGTTGCTTGCGGACCTGTTCCACCATAGTGGTGGTGCCGTCAACGACGATAGTCATGCGCGACAGATGGGGTATTTCGCTAGGCCCCACGGCGATACTCTCAATATTAAAGCCACGCCTGCGGAACAGGCTGGCTACCCGATTAAGCACGCCGGGTTTATTCTCGACTAACGCCACTAAAGTGTGCTTCGTCGCGGCCATATTGCCTCCTTTGCCGGGGCTAAATATTGCTCACCTTGAGCGTGGCCGAATCTGAAAAAACCTTCGGCCTGGCTTTGGGCTCCTCGATGACTTCAGTTATGGCGGCTCCCGGCGGTACCATCGGGTAGACATTTTCCTCCGGTTCCACCACAAAGTCTATCAAGAAGGGACCGGGCTCGGCCATGGCTCGCTCAATTGCCGGCACAACTTCTTCCTTATACTTCACCTTCAACGCAGGGATACCATAGGCCTCAGCCAGTTTCACATAGTCTGGGCCAGTTAGCCGTGAGGCCACATATCTCTTGTTATACAATAATTCCTGCCATTGCCGGGGCATTCCCAAATAGCCATTATCAATAATAGCAATCTTCACGGCTACTCTCTCCTGCACCACCGTGGCCAGTTCATGCAGCGTCATCTGGAAACTGCCATCACCATCAATACACCATACCGTGTCTTCCGGGCAACCGATTTTGACACCGACGGATGCCGGCAATCCAAAACCCATGGTACCCAATCCACCCGATGAGATGAGAGTGTTGGGCTTATCATACCAGTAGTGCTGGGCGGCCCACATCTGGTGCTGACCTACTCCGGTGACCACGATAGTCTCACCCTTGGTCACTTCGTATATCTTTCGGACAACAAATTGGGGCAGGAGCCCGTCACTCTCTTTGATAATCGTAGATGGGTGTTCCTTTCGCCAGTCGTCAAGCTGCCGCACCCAGTCAATACGCTCTACCGGAGTAATCAATTTGTTTAATTCTTCCAGAACGGCCTTCACATCACCGACGATGGGCACATCTACCCGCACATTCTTGCCAATCTCGGCCGGGTCAATGTCAATGTGGATAATATGAGCATTAGGCGCAAAGCGGCTCACATTACCCGTGGCGCGGTCATCAAACCGCATGCCAATGGCAATAAGGACATCAGCATTATTGACCGCCATATTGGCGTACGCCATGCCGTGCATCCCCATCATGCCAAAACTTAGGGCATGGCTCTCCGGGAAGCAACCAATGCCGAGCAAAGTGGTGACCACCGGTATTTGAGCAGTCTCCGCCAGGTGGCGGAGCTTATCGTAAGCCCCGGAGATAACAACGCCTCGGCCGGCAATGATGACAGGTCGGTGGGCTTCGTTAATGAGCTTGGCGGCTTTCTTAATCTGCGCCGGATGGCCGTGGAGAATTGGCTTGTAGCCGGGCAAATCTACCTTGCTGGGATAGTGGAATTCTGCCTCCTCAATGAAAACATCCCGCGGTATATCAACTAACACTGGCCCGGGGCGGCCTGTTCTGGCCAGATAAAAAGCTTCCTTCACCGTTCTGGCCAGCGAGCCAGCCTCCGGGACGAGGTAGTTGTGCTTGGTAATGGGCAGGGTGATGCCGGTAATATCAACCTCTTGGAAGGCATCCTTGCCAATAAAGGGTCGCGCTACCTGACCGGTGATGGCCACAATTGGTACCGAATCAAGATAGGCATTGGCAATCCCGGTTACCAGGTTGGTGGCCCCCGGCCCCGAGGTAGCAAAGCAGACGCCGACCCGGCCGGTGGCCCGGGCATAACCGTCAGCCGCGTGCGCGGCACCCTGCTCGTGGCGTACCAGGACATGACGGAGCTTGGGGAACTGGGGCAGGGTATCATAAAGGGGCAGGATAGCCCCCCCCAGGATACCAAAGATAACCTCAACCCCCTCCCTCAACAGGCTTTCACAGACAATCTGCCCGCCAGTCATCTTCATGGTCGTGTCCTCCTACTCCTGAAACACTGCGCCGGTACTGGCTGAACTTACCTTCTCGGCATAGCGCCGGAGATAGCCGGCCTTCACTCTCGGCTCAAACATCGGCACCTGCGCCAGCCGTTTCCTTATCTCTTGCTTGGTCAGCTCTACCTCAAGCTTACACTTGGGAATATCTATCTTGATTATATCGCCGTCGGTCAAGGCCGCAATCGGCCCCCGACTGGCCGCCTCCGGAGAGACATGCCCGATAGCCGCACCACGGGTGGCCCCGGAAAAGCGTCCGTCCGTTATCAGAGCCACCTCCTTATCCAAGCCCATACCGGTCAGAAGGGCGGTTGGCGTGAGCATCTCCCGCATCCCCGGTCCGCCCCTCGGCCCTTCGTAACGAATGACAATGACTTCGCCCGGTTTTATCTGGCCACCCATGATGGCCTGTGTGGCCGCTTCCTCAGAGTCAAAGACCCGGGCTGGCCCCTGATGAACCATCATCTCCGGGGCGACCGCCCCCTTCTTCACTACCGCGCCCTCGGGAGTCAGATTGCCAAAGAGAATGGCTAGGCCGCCGGTTGGTGAGTAGGCCTTGGCCTGGGAACGGATAACCGCTCTATCCAGAACTCGCACCCGGGCGATATTCCGGCCAACGGTCTTGCCTGATACCGTCATGGAACGCAGGTTGAGTCGCTCTTTCAGTTCCTTCATCACGGCTGGTATGCCACCTGCCCGGTCCAGGTCCTCAATGTGGTAATCACCGGCCGGCCGTAGCTGGCACAGTTGTGGCGTATTCTCGCTTATTTCCGTGACCAACAGGAGCGGAAACTCAATGCCGGCCTCATTAGCGATGGCCATCAGGTGCAGAACTGAGTTCGTGCTGCCACCGAGCGCCATGTCTACAGTGAAGGCATTATAAATGGAGTTTTTGGTTATAATATCCCGTGGTCGAATGTCTTTGGCCAGCAGTGCCATTATCTTTTCCCCGGCGGTCTTGGCCAGCCGCCACCGCCGAATATCAACGGCCGGAATTGTGCCATTGCCGGGCAAGCCCATGCCCAGGGCTTCGGTCAGACAGTTCATGGTATTGGCCGTGAACATGCCCGAACAACTACCGCAACCGGGGCAGGCAACCTCCTCCAGTTGCCTGAGTTGCGACTCCGCCATTTTCCCACTGGCGACCTTGCCCACGGCCTCAAATATAGAACTCACATCAACCTTGCTGAAGCCGTTATTGGTGGGTAGATTTCCTGCCAACATCGGGCCTCCGCTGATGAAGATGGCCGGTAGGTTGAGCCGGACGGCCGCCATCAGCATACCCGGGCCGATTTTGTCACAATTGGGTATAAAGACCAGAGCGTCAAAAGCATGCGCCTCAGCCATTGTTTCCACCGAGTCGGCAATCAGTTCCCGGCTGGGCAGGCTGTACTTCATACCGGCATGGCCCATCGCAAGGCCGTCGCACACAGCGATGGTATTGAACTCAAAGGGGACGCCACCGGCACAGCGCACGCCGGCCTTGACTGCCTCGGCAATTTCCCGCAGGTGCATGTGTCCGGGGACGATGTCGGTAAAACTATTAACGATTCCGATGAAAGGCTTCTCGATTTCCGCCTGAGTACACCCCAGGGCGTAGAGCAGAGACCGGTGTGCCGCTCGTTCGATACCCCTTTTGATAGTATCGCTTTTCACGCTTTCTTTATCTCCCTTCGCTATTTTAGACTAATAAAAAAGCCGCCCCAGTGGGACGGCTCCACCCGGAGACTGACCCACTCGCCGGACTATGTCTCAATAAGTACCAGGACAATCAAATCGCTAATCATTGTGCTGATAAAGTAGCACAGTTCTATATTTATTGTCAAGTCAGCCGGGATTCACGACTCCATGGCTCGTATTTTATCCACGCGGCGCTGGTGCCGGCCGCCCTCAAACTCACCGATGAGAAAGACGTCCACTATCTCGGCTATCTGCTTGGGCGTCTCTCCGCCGGACAGGCAGAGAACATTGGCATCGTTGTGCTGGCGCGCCCGGCGGGCACTCAGTGTGGAATAAGCCAGGGCCGCCCGAATCCCTTTTACCTTGTTGGCGGCGATACACATACCAATGCCGGTGCCGCAGATTAGTATACCCCGGTCGAAATCCCCCCGGGCGACGGCGTGGGCCACCTTATCGGCAATATCCGGGTAGTCCACCGGCTCAGCGGTGAAGCTGCCAAAGTCCTCATAGCTGTGTCCGGCACCACTAATTTGCCTGATGATGGACTGCTTCAGCTTCAAGCCATGCTGGTCGGAACCAATAGCAATACGCACGATTTACCCCTCCTTCTGGGATGCGACCCGGCCAACGACTTGCTCAATTTCTTCTCTTGAGATAGCGCCTGCCCGCAGAATTACCGTTGTCTCTCCCGTCACATCAACGACGGTTGATTCTCTGCCGGGGCAGCGCCCGCCGTCAATAATCAAATCCACCTTATCACCAAGCTGGGAGCGGACTTCCTCCGCCGCCAGCGGGCTGGGATGGCCACTGAGATTGGCGCTGGTGCCGATAATCGGTGTTCCCAGACCTTTAATCAGGGCGATGGGAATGGGATGGGCGGGAATACGCACCGCCACCGTGGCCCCACCCCCGCTGACAATCAAGGGAACGACCTCCGACCGGGGCAGGACTATGGTCAGGGCGCCGGGCAGAAAGCGCTCGATGAGACGCCAGGCAACCGATGGTATCCGTTGGGCTACCTCGCTTATCTGTGCTGTATTGGCGACGAGCAACGGTAAAGCCATATCCTGTGGCCGTGATTTGACAGCATAGACCCGGGCCACTGCCTGAGGCAGGGTCATGCCAGCTCCCAGGCCATAAACGGTATCGGTGGGGAAGGCCACCAGCCCACCCTGCCTTAGAATGGCCACGCCCTGTTCAATCTGCTGTTGAAGGCTTAAGGATGACTTTCTCAAGATAACCTCTACCGCCAGCCGCAATTTTCTTTACCCGACGAAACCAGTATAACACACGAATAATTCGCCGCCAAAGGCGGTGAATTCCTGTATGCCTTTGCACCGAAAAGCGCATCGAGGCTATCATAACGATGTGTCTGAAAAGCCTCTGTAGGTTCAAATCGGCAGTAATTTCGAATTGCGGCTGGCAGCTAGTGGCCGAAGGGATGCGTTTTGGTCTAGCGTTTGATGATAGCCTGGCGGAAAAAGGTAAAAATGAGTACGTACCTTTCTTGTAGGTTGAAACTGTAGTTGCTCAAAGCCCAAATATTGGTCAATCCCTGTAGTGTGCCGAAGAGCGAGAGTGCCGCTGTGTCCAAATCAAGGTCCTCTCTTATTATTCCGGTCCTAACTCCATAAGCCAGAATGCCCCTGATACGGCCCACATACTCAGCAATAACATCGTTTGTCTTTTTGTTTAGCTTTTTATCACCGAAGCTGATAATCTCAGCTATCACCTGGAAAGAAATGCCACTTCTCTGCTGAACAGAGGAAACATGGCTCTCAATTATGCGTTCCAGTATCTCCAAGGCGTTAAGGTTGCTTGTCTCGGTATAATGCTGCTCGATGTCCCCTATCAGGATGTCTTCAATTGCGTCAACCAGAAAAGATAAGATTTCCCTTTTGCTTCTGAAATGCCTATAAATTGCGCCTTCAGAGACTCCTATCTCTTTGGCAATTCTTCGGACAGTTACATGCTCGCTACCGTATTTGACTATCAGCTTTCTGGCCGCAGATACTATCTGCCTTCGCCGCACAATTGTATCTTTCCGTTCAATAACCATCGGCAACATCTTACCACATTTCCGAAAAAGTATCTCGCCGGAGGGAACTAATTTCCCGGCGCACTATGCCTGGTCCGTTGACTACGGCGAATGTTTGCTACTGAACCGGTTGGAAGCCCGATGAACTTCGGTAGAAAAAGGCAGACATGCACTAATCGTGTTAGCCGTTGCCGCAGAAAGCTAAACGCAGCATTCAACTGCATTCAGCTTGCAACTAGCCGACAGAAAACATCACTGACCCCGCAGCCCTCCTACGGCATAATACAGGGAAAACACGGTCACAAATTAAGCGACTCTTGCCTCTTCTTTGAGTAACTGCAACCCAGTTTTTGCGTGACTGTTGACAAGTTTATGACACTGTGGTATTGTTTCGGGAAAGTAATCGTTTACTTGGGAACGTAAGCGTTTACATATGTAACTGAGTAGCGAAGTATGTGTGATATTGCGCTTTTCAAGAAGTAAGTAATCGGCGAGATTTTTGAGGCTAAAGATGAGGGCTTCCCAAAATTAAACAGTATCAATTAAGAAAGGGAGGGTCATAAGATGTTCTGGCGAAAAAAGGAAGTAGACAAAAAGGTAGAGGAAACAGTAGGGGAAACAGAGGCGCAAAAAAGGAAGAGAAGGTCCTCGCCCAGAGATACCTCTGATAGAATCACAGGCCCCCCCTGGAACTATATGCGAGACAAACACGGGCTCACCGGCGAGCAACTTATGTATTTGAGGCAAGCGACGTGGGATGGTGTCGTCGGAGGCAAACCAGTGACCGTGGTCCGCATTTTTGACCCGGCTGCTGCTACTAAACAAGGCGTAAATGTTGAGGAGTACCATAATCTGGATAACCACCCGGAATTAATACTCTATGAAGGCTATATCTACACGAGCAGGGGGCAGGCACCTGACTTCCACATAGAGAAGAAAAAAGAGTGGGTGCGCGGTTGAGAGGGCAAGCGACGACAACCGTAACCGAGACCTTCACATTCCTTTATGTCGGTTTGTATTTTTTAGTGCGAGACACTTTTAGTGTAACATTAAGCCAAAATGTTTACTTTCTCATCCACAGCCAACTCTTCCACTAGGATATAGGAAAAGGAGCGTTAAGAGGGGCGTTAGCCCCTCTTTCTTTTTCTTCCCCCTCTCCTTGAAGGGAGAGGGGTTCACCCTGAGGGGTTCTCCCTGAAGGGGACTGAGGGGGTGAGGACAAGAACCTGCGCTGGAATATTGGTGAGTGGGATGGTAGAATGGAAAAGGAGCGCCAATTGGGAGATAACCCGATATGACCAACTCAGTTAGAACACGCTTTGCCCCCAGCCCTACCGGATACCCTCATGTGGGCAATATCCACAGTGCCCTCTTTGCCTGGCTCTTCGCCCGGCATAATAAGGGCAGTTTCATCCTGCGCATTGAGGACACGGATGTTGAGCGCAAGGTTGAGGGCTCAGTGGAGGCGATTCTGGACAGCCTGCGCTGGCTGGGGCTGGACTGGGATGAGGGGCCGGAGGTGGGGGGACCCTATGGCCCTTATTTTCAGTCGCAACGCCTGGAGCTCTACCATAAAGCGGCCCAGCGCCTGGTGGCTGAGGGACATGCCTATTACTGCTACTGCTCCCCGGAACGCCTGGAGCAAATGCGGGCTGAGCAGGTCAGGCGGAAGCAGCCCCCGGGCTACGACCGCACCTGCCGCACCCTGAGCCCCGAGGAACAGGCGAAAAAGGTGGCCCAGGGAATTTCACCAGTGGTGCGCTTCAAGGCCCCCCTTAGCGGTCAGACGCGATTTAGCGACATCATCTGGGGCGAAGTGGTCTTTGAGAATACCACCCTGGACGACCTGGTACTGCTTAAGTCGGATGGCTACCCTACCTACCACTTGGCCAATGTCGTGGACGACCACGAGATGAAGATTAGCCATGTCATTCGAGCCGAAGAGTGGCTCTCCAGCACGCCCCGCCATGTCCTGCTTTATGATGCCCTGGGCTACCCCCCACCCAATTTCGCTCACCTGCCGATGCTCCTCGGCCCCGACCGTTCCAAGCTGAGCAAGCGGCACGGGGCAGTGTCCGCCGCCGAGTACCGCCGTCAGGGCTATCTGCCGGAGGCGATGCTGAACTTCCTGGCTCTACTGGGCTGGTCACTGGACGATAAGACCGAGCTTTTCACCCGCCAGGAACTGATTGAATACTTCTCTCTGGAGCGGGTGAGCAAGACCGCGGCCATTTTCAATCGCGACAAGCTCAACTGGATGAACGGCGTCTATATCCGCAAGCTGACGGCTGAGGACTTCACCCAACGCGCTCTCCCCTTCTTGGAGCAGGATTTGCCGGCGGAGGTCAAACGGCCGTTGTCAATTGATTATGTCCGGCAGGTCATGCCCCTGATTCAGGAGCGCGTCAAACTGCTCAGCGAAGTCGCCCAGTTCACACGATATTTCTTCGTTGAGGACCTTGACTACAATATCAGTCTGCTGATAGGCAAGGATATGAACCGGGAGTCAACCGTCCGGGCGCTGGGGATAGCCCGGGAGAGATTGACCAAGCTTGAGCCCTGGAACGCGGCGAGTCTGGAGGCACTGCTCCGGCCACTGGCGGTGGAGATGGGGCTAAAGACCGGTCAGCTCTTCGGCGCCCTGCGCACCGCCGTCACCGGCGAGACCGCCGCGCCGCCCCTCTTTCAGACCATGGCGGTATTGGGCAAAGAACGGTGCCTGAAGCGGATTGAGACCGCGCTGGATAAACTACGCCGACTATCTTAACTTATTCAACCTCACCCCCTGACCCCCTCTCCTTCTAGGAGAGGGGGAGAAATATAGAAAGAGGGGCTAAAGCCCCTCTTAAACGTCCCGGGGAAGACAGTACAGGGAGTTTGAGAGGGACGAAGTCCCTCTCAAAAAACTATTCCTCCTTCCCTTTCCAAGGGAAGGAGGACACAGGGGGATGGGTTCTTTATGTTCACAGCTACTAGCGGCGGATGCTATAATTCCCATTATGAAGGCCAACATAGATAATCAGATGCTTAGAATCAGACCGGCAAAATTGAGCGACCTTAATGCCATTACTGAGATATACAACGAAGCCATTCTGACCACCAACGCCACTTTTGATAACGAGCCCAAGACCCTGGCCGAGCAGGAGGCCTGGTTCACCGCCCACGATGCCAGATACCCCATAATGGTGGCGGAGCAGGGCAGGGTTGTGGTTGGCTGGGCCTCGCTCAGCGAGTGGTCAGGCCGCTGTGCCTACGCCGACACCGCCGAGATTTCTATCTATATCAAACAGGAACTCCGTAATCAAGGCGTCGGGAAAAAGCTGATGATGGCAATAATGCAGGAAGGTGAGAGAATCGGACTGCACACGGTCATCGCCCGCATCACCGAAGGCAACCAGCACAGTCTTCACCTGCATGAGGAAGCCGGATTTGAGAATATCGGCATTATGCGGGAAGTGGGACGCAAGTTTGGTAAGCTCCTTGATGTGCGCCTGATGCAGA
>CAYGYD010000054.1:0-11264 GCA_964354005.1 uncultured Dehalococcoidales bacterium
GTAGCCGTGACCAGCGCCGCGATATACTGCTTTACCAGGTCATCAATATAGACTTTCTTTACCACTGTCTGCAGTGTTGAAACATCCGCGCCGGTAGCCACCGCCGCCAGCTGCTCAATTGGATGCTGGTACTGCAGCCTTTCCATAATGGTGATTTCATCCGCCTTCGACGGGTAGCCCAGGCTCATCCGCAGGAGGAATCTATCCAGTTGTGTCTCCGGGAGTGGAAAGGTGCCTTCATACTCAATAGGGTTCTGGGTCGCCAGAACATGGAAGGGAGCCGGCATGGCATGGGTGACACCATCCACACTAATCTGAGCTTCTTCCATGACTTCCAGAAGCGCCGATTGCACTTTGGGCGTGGCGCGATTGATTTCATCAGCCAGAACGATATTGGCCATGATTGGCCCGGGGCGGAACTCAAAATCGGCCGTTTTCTGGTTATAGACCGAGACCCCGGTAATATCACCCGGTAGCATATCCGGAGTAAACTGAATTCTCTTGAAGGTGCAGTCTATGGACTTGGCCAGACTGCGGGCGAGCATGGTTTTGCCCACGCCGGGAGCATCCTCAATCAGTAAATGACCCTTGCTAATCAGGGCGACTACGGCCAGTTCGACAGCCTTCGTCTTGCCAACGATGACTTTCTCCACATTGGCCACGATTCTCTGCGCCAGCTTCTGCGCGTTTATGATGTCGCTATCCATCCCCACTCTCCAGTTCGCCAGGGCTGACCTGCCCTGTTTTTAGTCTATAACTTAATTGTAACATAACGGCCAGAGAAGTTTGAAATCTAGAGTCTGTTTTCAATATCTGGTCAATCGTCGCTGTCCGCTCCATGTCTGGTGCAATGAAAGAATCTGTGAAATCAACCTGAAGCAGGTGCCCCTGGGGCAGCAGTGGCGGTGTTTATGGTTTCCGATGAGGCCTCTTTTGTTATTAGTGCGATTATCCCGGTTGATGGTGGCCTCACACTGAGGGTATAATTGAACCACGCTGGCTGGGCATAAGAATACGGATTGGAGGAGATTGCGATGAAAGCCTATTTTCTGTTCACAGCCAATGGGCCGCTAGTAATACTGACCTCATACGAATCCATTAAGGCACCAGAGCTTTTGAAAAGGCTACACTCTAAAGGAATTGACAAGTTTATTGCGCATGAGGTGCCAGTGGAGCTAACCAAGGCGAGATACAAGGCGCATTTTGATGTTGTCTGCGAAGACCTCCATGAAACTGATGACCTAAGAGTGTTGGACTACAGCGGTGACCGTGCCTATGCGAACTTCAGCTTCAAGGAGCTGGGCTCCCCAATCTACCATGAGCCAGAATAGCAGTAAGAATGTCCACTCAACCACGTTGCTGGCCGCCAGGCTCATAGGTGGCTCTTAATATAGGTTGGCTGTTCTCCATCACTTTTGAGTGTCGTTGTCACGGGTGTCTCTCCATTTTGATATGCTCTTCTCTTTCTCAGTTGCCCAATACCGTAATTATAACGAAAGCAGTCGTGTATCGGCCTAGACAGTGCGGCCAAGGTGGTTGAGATAGTTAGCGATTTATCGTATCCTATCACCGCTGGGCGTAGAGATGCGACTGAATCGGTATGCAGTCTTAATTGTGGGTGTGCTCTCGGTCTCCTCGGCGGCGGTTATCATTCGTCTGGCCGAGGCGCCGGCAATGGTCATTGCCGCCTACCGCCTGACCCTGGCCGCCATTGTCTTGCTCCCCATTGCTTTGTCGCGAGGGTTCAGTAGTTTTAAGCAAGTATCCGGTCGCGATTGGCTCTGGATATCGCTGTCCAGCCTGTTCCTCTCGCTTCATTTTGCTTTGTGGATAACCTCGCTCAGCTATACCTCGATTGCCAGTTCAGTCGTCTTGGTGACTTCTCACCCGGCCTTCGTGGCTGTGGTCTCATATTTCCTGTGGGGTGAGCGGTTTCGCCGATTGACCCTAGCCGGAATTGTGGTCGCTCTGCTCGGCGTTGTCCTTATCAACTACGGTGGTTTTACTTTCGGGTCACAGACGGCTCTGGGCAATTTGCTGGCACTCCTCGCCGCCTTCTCCATGGGTGCTTATCTACTTATTGGTGGTCGACTGACCACGAGCGTCAGTATTCTCAGCTATCTCTCCCTGGTCTATGCCTTTTCGGCCGTAATTCTGCTGGTGGCCGCCATCTCCCTGGGACATAGCCTTATCGGTTATTCCCCCAAGACTTATCTGATGCTGGTTCTACTGGCCGTGATACCCCAGCTCATCGGCCACTCGTGCCTCAACTATGCCGTGCGATTGATGCCGGTGACGCTGGTCTCGATGGCCATCCTGGGCGAACCAGTGGGGGCGACGATACTGGGCTATTTTGTTCTTGATGAAGTACCAGCGATAAATGAGATACTGGGCGGCCTACTTATTCTCGCCGGGATATACCTAGTGATGAGATACCGCCCGGGAAGCCCCGGCCAGAGATAACAGAACGGCTAATCTCTCAAGTGGCTGATGAGATGACTACACTCTTCGTGTCTTCCAGCGGCCCGTGCGGAAATAGATGGTGCAGGTGGTGGCAGCGACAACTATGCCGGCGACCATGGCCCAGCGTACGCCGAGAGGACCAAGGTCGGCGGTATGTGGCAGGAAATACGCTAGGGGCAGGGTCACTGCCCAGGCCGTTGATACGCTGATAATCATCATCGGCAGGGTATCCCCGGCACCAGATAAAGACTGCATTAGTACTGACATGAATCCCATTAAGAAATATCCGGCTACGGCTATCCTGAGGAAGGTGCTACCCATGGCTACAGTGCCGGGTTCGGCGTTGAATATGCTGACTACTCCCTCAGCCCAGACCAGCATCACTGCAGACAGGACGACCATTAAACTTTGCACCAGGCCGACCGCCATCCAAACGCTCTTCTCGGCGCGGTCTGGTTGACGGGCCCCCAGATTCTGCCCGGCCAGCACGCCGCTAGCCATGCCAAAGGCCATCCCGGGCATGAAAAGTATCATCTCAATTCTCTGATTGATGCTGTGTGCGGCCACGGCAATCGTCCCGAAGGGGGCCATGAACCACATCAGGAAGAAGTTACTCAGTGTCCTCTGGATGCCGCCGACCATTGAAGGTAGCCCGATTCTGACAATGCGCCATATCATCCCCGGGTCAAAGCGGAAATTTCTCAATGTCAGCTGTACCCGGGAACGCCCGCTCAGAAGTACCCAGAGGCCCAGAGCCAATCCCAGCGTCTGGGAGACAACGTTGGTGACGGCGGCTCCTTGGACGCCGAGGCGTGGGAATATCCACCAGCCGAAGACCAGGAAAGGGCAAAGGGCCACATGGAAAAGTCGGTAGACAATGGCGATTCTCATTGGGGTCATGGTGTCGCCCGAGGCCTGCATCACGCCCTCGGCCATCATGCGGCAGGCCATAGCGATAGCGCCAATTAGCTGGATGCGCATGTAGGCTACACCGGCGGCCACCACCTCTGGCGCCAGACCAAAGAGCTTCAATATTGACTCAGCGAAGAAAATACCGATTAGCGCCAGGAGAATGGCGTAGCCGACAGTCAGGACTAAGGCCTGCTTGGCGACATGGCTAGCTCCGTCGATGTTACCGGCACCGATAAAGCGGGCCACTAGGGCTCTCATGCCCATGGTCAGACCCATCATCGCACCTATCACCAGGTCAATAGCAGTGCCAGCGATACCCACCCCAGCCACTGCGGCTGACCCCAGCTTGCCCACCCATATCATGTCTACGGTGGGTCCCAGCATCATCACCGTGTTGCTGACAACAATCGGCCAGGATAATAGGAGAAGATTTTGAAATATGCTACCCTTAGTCCAATCCCGCCCAAACGCCCGCCCCTGCCCAGGGAACTCTCCTGTCTTGGCCGTTACAGATTGCTCCTTATGCCTTGCTGTCATCAGCGGTTATCCCAAAATGAATAACTCACACTCTAGCTGGCGGGGCTGGTGTTGTCAACTCCTGGCATATAACCTCATGAGCATTTTTGTACACCGGTCTGTTTGACAGAGCCCTTGTCGACGGCTACAATAGATTCTGCTTTGCCAATTTCAAGAAAGGAACTGTCAGAATAGTGGCCTGGGACCCGGCACTGGAGGTGGCCTTTCACCCCAAGGTAGTGGCTATTGTCGGTGTTTCATCGGAGGCCAGACGGGATGACCCCTGGGCTCCGGGAGGCGCCATGTTTGTCCGCAGTTACGAACAACTCGGCTTCACCGGGAGAATCTACCTGGTCAATCCCAGAGCTACTGAAATTCTCGGTTACCCGACTTATCCCACGATCTCAGCTATCCCTGAGCCGATTGACCTGGTGCTGATTGCTGTACCGGCACAGGCTCTGCCCGCAGTCTTGGAAGACTGCGTTGCCGCCAATGCCAGGAACATCCATGTCTTTACGGCCGGCTTCGAGGAGACTGGGGAGCCGGAAGGCGTTGGGCTGGGGAAAAGGGTGCGCGAGATAGCCCGGCGCGGTGGCCTGCGGATAATCGGCCCAAATTGCATGGGTCTCTATGTGCCCAAGGCTGGTATTGGCCCCTTTGACCAGTTACCCAGGAAAGCCGGGCCGGTATCCTTTGTCTCCCAGAGCGGAGGCCACTGCAACTGGTTCACCCACTACGGTCCGAACTACGGCATCTACTTCAGCAAGGTTATCAGCTTCGGCAATGCCTATGTTCTGGACAGCACGGACTTTCTGGAATACTTGGCCACTGACTCTGAGACCAGGATTATTTGCATGTATCTGGAGGGAGTCAAGGATGGTCAAAAACTCCGGCGACAGGTGTACGAAATCAACCATGTCAAGCCGGTCATCATCTGGAAGGCAGGGCTAACGGCACCAGGGTCGCGCGCGGTGGCTTCCCACACTGCCTCACTGGCGGGTCAGGAGGCGATTTGGCACGGCTTCTTTGCTCAGACGGGTGCTGTGTCGGTCTATTCTCTTGAGGAGATGGCCGAAATGGCCATGACCTTCCTGTATGTCAGGCCACCGCCGGGCAAGCGAGTCGCCGTACTGGGGCTGGGGGGTGGCACCAGTGTATCGGCGGCGGATGTCTGCGGTCGGGAAGGGCTGGAGGTACCTACCTTGAGTCAAAATACTCAGGCTGAACTCAAAAAATTTATCTCGCTGGCCGGGGCCAGCATCCGGAATCCGCTCGATACCGGACTGGTCTTCCGGGATGCCTCGCTCATGGTGCGGGAGATGGAGCTGGTGGTGGCCGACCCGGTTATTGACATGCTCATCGTCATGCCTCATCTGGATATGGCCCGCCATATGGGACTGGAGCAGGTGGACAAGCTCGTCGGTCAGTTGTGTGACTTTGCCACTAACAATGCCTATGATAAACCCGTAGTCGTCGTTTTCCATTCCTTCTCCAACGACCCCTGGGAAGCTGAGCTGCGCGCCAAGATGAGGGTGGAATTGCCCCAGAAGGGCGTGGCCGTCTACAGCTCGCTGACGGGGGCCAGCCGCACTCTGGCCCGATTCTATGAATACCATCGCATCCAGAGGGAACTGGCCTCCGGATAATTAGCCTGGGCTTGTGATAGGACAAACCCAACGCGTGATTCTGGGGTTAGAAGTTTGTTACTTGCCACACTGACGGGAAACTGATATATTTGGCATACACGAGAGACCTAGTGCGGGAGGTGTCTCATGCCAGAAGCAGTTGAATTCTTGAGAGAAGGCCGGAACCGGGAATTCTGGGAAAAGTACTGTGGCTTTGTCGACCTCAATATTGAGCAGTTTATGACCATACAGCGCCGCCTACTTATGGAGCAAATCGAACTGCTCCAAAACTGTAAGCTGGGCAATCAGGTAATGCGCGGGGCCAGGCCACGCAGTGTCGAAGAGTTCCGTATCCAGGTACCAATCACCACCTACGCTGATTATGCTCCCTACCTGCCGGAGCAGAGAGAGGATGGACTCCCGGAGAAGCCGCGGCTCTGGCAGCGGACCTCGGGTCGGTCAAGCGAGTATTCCTATAAATGGGTGCCGATTACCGATAGAATATATCGGGAACTGGGTGATGCCTTTATGGCTTTGCTTGTCTTCGCTTCGTGCACGGAGCGGGGCGAAGTCAGGCTTGAGCCGGGAGACAAATTCCTGTATGGCCTAGCTCCGCCGCCCTATGCCAGCGGCTGCTGGGCACACCGGGTGGCGGAAGAGGAAATCTTTGACTTCTTGCCTCCTATCGGTGTTGCCGAAGGTATGGATTTCCCGAAGCGGATAGAAGAGGGCTTCAGGTTGGGCTTATCTGAGGGTATCGATGTCATGGCGGGTATATCAATTATGCTGGTTAAGATCGGCGAGCAGTTCGGGCAGGGCATCAGCCTGAAAAGAGCCCTTCCCCTGCTCAGGAAGCCCGGACTTCTCTCTAGACTGTTGGCAGCCATGCTGAAGAGCCGATTGGCTGGCCGAATGATGTTGCCTAAAGACATATGGTCACTTAAGGGACTGGTCTCGACGGGCACAGACGCTCAGGTGTATCGAGAGAAAATCAAGGACATGTGGGGCCGATACCCACTGGACATATACGGTGCCACCGAGTGTGTCATCGTTGCTATGCAGACCTGGGATTATGGTGATATGACCTTCGTCCCCTACTTCAACTTCCTCGAGTTTATGCCTGAGAAAGAGTATGCCAGGTGGGCAGCGGCCCCAGCTTATCGGCCGCGCCTTCTGTTGCTGGATGAAGTGGTACCGGGAGAGAAATATGTGGTGGTCATCACCAATTTCCTGGGCGGTGCTTTCGTGAGGTATATGCTTGGCGATATGGTCCAAATAACGTCGCTACGCAATGCTACGCTGAACATCAATGTCCCGCAAATGGCATTTTACAGCCGGGCCGACAATATTCTTGACTTCGCCGGGGCTTCGCTGACTGAAAAAACAATCTGGCAGGCGATAGAGGACTCGGGGCTTGACTATGTGGAATGGGTGGCGCGCAAAGAGGTTCGCGATGAACCGGTATTGCACATATACCTTGAACTCAAGGATGGAGGCCCGAGCGAAAGAGAGGCAACCACGGCCATAGATGAGCGTCTCAGAAAGGCAAAGGAAGACTACGCCTACATGGTGGAGAAGCTCGGCTTTAAGCTTCTTGAAGTTACTCTCCTGCCCAGCGGTGCCTTCCAGGAATACATAGCCAAGCGGGAGGCGGCCGGGGCTGATGTGGCCCACTTAAAGCCACCACATATAAATCCATCAGACAGCGCGCTTGAGACCCTGCTTAGCTCGGTGAGCAAGATAGGCACCAAGGTCTGACCAGCTCAGGCTTTGTCCGGCCATCATATCCGCGGGGCGCACACCATAGTACTGCCCCTTCCCCTTACCAAAGGGAGGGGGCAGTACTCATTCTGAGACGATTCTCAGCCGTGCTCGGCTCACCAGACTGCCCAACGAAAGTACCCAGTACCTTTTGGTGATTTGATTCTCCCCCGATTCAACATACAATGAGACTAGTAATTAGTATTGTGGGTTACTATGTCCACCGAGTGCCCGGAGGTTGGGAGCCCAGGTGAGCAATGAATAGTTATTCCGTTGTTCAATTTATCACGCTCATCGTGTACATCATCTTGGTTGCTGTGGTCTTGCGCCACGAACAGACGAGACTGAGAAATGTCTTCATAGTCTATCTGCTAGCATCAATGACGTGGAGCCTCAGCAGCTTCCTGAACCATGTTGATTTTGCTTGGTCACAGCGGTTCTTGTGGAGCAAAGTCATACCCTTTGCTGCTTTGTGGACAATTATCGCCTATGCCCAGTTTGTCTGTGCTTTTGTGCACACAAGTGCGCGACGAGTTGCCAGTCTAGGATACGGGCTTTTGCTCGTAGTCGCCGTCCTGATTGGCCTGGGCTATATTCCCAAGCGTGTCCTGAATCTGGGTGACGCCAATGTATATAACGACTACGGGGTGTGGCTCTACCTGCTTACTCTGGGTGGCGCCTGCTTCGTTGGAACAGCAATATTTCTCCTGGTAAAGAGCTACCGCACATCGAGGAGTGCCGAACACAGGAACAGAATTATCTATCTGCTCGTTGGTGTCAGTTTCCTAGTAATCTTCGGCGCTTTGTTTGAAATTCTGCCCCAGCAAAAATATGCCCTCGACCATCTCGGGCACCTGGGCAATGCTATGGTCATCACTTACGCCATCCTCCGGTACAGGCTATTTGATATTAAACTGGTCATCCGCAAGGGGCTGGTCTATTCTGGAATAACTGCCTTTATTACTACGGTTTACCTCATCGTGCTCTTCAGCTTATATAATGCTCTCGAAGGTTGGGCCGGGGGTGCCGGCTTAATACCGGTTGTCGCCCTGTCTGCGCTGATGGCCTGGTTGTTCAGTCCCCTCAGGGAACTCTTTCAGAAGGGTGTGGATAGAATCTTCTACGGTGCCAGATATGACTACCGGGCGACGGTGCTCAGTCTGTCGCGCCGGATAAGCACTGTTCTTGACCTGGGGGAACTGGCTGAGGCTATGTTGAAACCGATAACGAAAGCGGTGCGTGCCAGCCAGGCCAGCCTGCTATTACCTCATGACAGCCAATTTGTCGCCTCTTATGCCGAAAGGCTGACGGAGGGCGAGCCGGTCATTCCCGTACAACTGCCCAAAGATAGCCCCATTGTGACCTGGCTAACTCGAGAGAATAAGCCTCTGCAGAAAGAAACAATCGATTTGAACGCCGAGTTTAAGGCTCTCTGGGAATCGGAGAGGCGCACTCTTGATGCCGCCGAAATCGAGTTGTTCTGCCCCATGATGAGCAAGGGCAAACTGATTGGCATTCTGGCACTGAGCAGGAAGCAACCCCGCGGCTTTTATTCCAAGGACGACACTGACCTGCTCATGACCGTAGCGCATGAAACTGCCGTCACTATTGAGAACGCTCAGCTTTATGCTGGGGCCAGGGAGAGAGCCAACATTGATGAGTTGACTGGTTTGTTTAACCACCGGTATTTCCATCAGCGCCTGGATGAGGAGATTGCCCGGGCTTCTCGCTTCGGGCAGGTCTTCTCTTTAATTCTGCTTGACCTTGACCTCTTCAAAACGTATAACGATGTTCACGGCCATCTGGCCGGTGATGAAATCCTCAGGCAGGCAGCCCAGCACATCAAGCTCACCATCAGACGCATAGACATTGGCGTCCGTTATGGTGGTGACGAGTTTGCCGTCATCTTGCCCCAAACCTCAATCGACGGGGCCCGCGTCATTGCGGAAAAGATACATAAACGCATGGAAACCCGGACTGAATCGTTAGATGTGCCGCTAACCTGTAGTATCGGGGTGGCCTCCTGGCCAGAAAACGGAATCATGCGAGAAGAGATTGTCCGGGCGGCAGATGTGGCTCTTTATTATGCCAAGCAAACCGGAAGAGACCGAATCTGCCTTGCCGCGAATGTTGCCCTTTCTGGGGCACTGAATAGGGAAGCGAAGCCAGAAGCCAAGGTGGCCGTCCTGAGCACGATTTACGCTCTGGCGGCCACAGTGGATGCCAAGGACCATTACACCTATGGCCACTCCAAAAAGGTGGCCAAATATGCTACTGAAATTGCCGAGGCACTGGGCTATTCTGAAGAGAATATTGCCACCATCCGGGCAGCCGCCCTGCTCCACGATATCGGCAAGATTGGCATAGCTGATAGAGTGCTGGAAAAGGCCGGTCCGCTGACGGCGAAAGAGTGGGAGCCAATACGGGCCCACCCGAACCTGGGCGCAGCCATACTCAAGCATGTTGATGGCCTGAGAGACTGCCTGGCCTCAGTGCAGTATCATCACGAACGCTATGATGGCACCGGTTACCCCTCTGGTCTCAAGGGTGAGAACATCCCCCTGGATGCCCGGATTATGGCGGTGGCCGATGCCTACGATGCCATGACCTCATTTCGTCCCTACCGGCGCGGGAGAGCTAGCCATGAGCAAGCTCTGGCTGAACTGAGACGGTGCGCCGGCACGCAATTCGACCCCGCAGTCGTTGAAGCCTTTACCAATCTGGCAGCGGAGCCAACGGCCTTGATGGCTGAATCAGAAGAGGAAACAATTCCCCAGGTGATTTCTCCCTAGCTCAGCCTTCACGGCCAGCCATACTCGGCGTTGCCTCCGGCTCAAGCTCAGCAGTCCCGTTCTAGACTCAACTCTGCCCACTCTTTCATTGACCATTGATAGTGGTCGTGGTATGCTTACGGCGCAAGGCGTGGCTCAGTTCAGCCAAGGAGGCGCCGATGGGTAAGAGACAGATTGGTCCTTCCACCAGACTATTCCCGATGCCTACGCTGCTGGTTGTGGTTAAGACTGGCCATAAATCGGCCAATATTCTAACGATTGCCTGGGGTGGTATTCTGGCCGGAACACCGCCAATAATCGGCATCGCCGTGGGCAAGAATCACTACTCAACGCCCTTCCTCAAGCGAGAAGGCAACTTCACAGTCAATCTTCCGGACACGAAGCATGATGTGGAGGCTGACTACTGCGGCATTGTGAGTGGAACCGAAGACCCGGATAAGGCGGCTACCTGCGGCTTCACTCTGCTGCCGGCGACTAAAATCTCGTCGCCACTGATTGCCGAGTGCCCGTTGAATTTTGAATGCCGGATTTACCAGGAGATTGAGTTCAAAGCGACCATCCTTTTTTTAGGTGAGGTGGTGGAGACCCATGTTGATGAGTCCATCCTGAATGAGCGAGGGCGTATTATTACGGAAAAGTTGGACCCGCTGGTCTTTCTGCCCAATGGTGAGTATCGTAAAATTGGCGACTTCGTGTCCAAAGCATTTTCTGTGGGGAAGAAACTATCAAGCCGGAGCAAAGCAAAGTAGCCTCCCGTAGTGCAAGGTAGCTTTTTGCCGAAGGAGTTGACTATGGCTCAGAAGAGGCGAATTGGCCTGCTGACCGGTGGCGGGGATTGCCCCGGGCTAAACGCCGCTATCCGGGCGGTTACCAAGACGGCCATGCCGGCGGGCTATGAGGTCATCGGCATACGGAATGGCTGGCAGGGGCTCCTGGATAATGAAACTATGATACTGGATAGAGTAAACACCTCGGGGATAATCGACCGGGGCGGCACCATTCTGGGGACTTCCCGGGCTAGTCCCCTCAAAGTGGACAATGGCCCACAGCAGGTTTTTGACAGAATGGAAGAGTTAGGCCTGGAATCAGTAGTGGTTTTAGGCGGCGAAGGTACCCTGAGTGTATCTAGCAAACTGTTTAAGATGGGGCTTCCGGTCATCGGCATACCCAAGACCATTGATAACGATGTCAAAGG
>CAYGYD010000055.1:0-10685 GCA_964354005.1 uncultured Dehalococcoidales bacterium
TCCGTCTATCTATTTTACCTGACTTTGGTGTCCTTTAAATCCATCCTACCCCAACCTATGTTGCCGATGGCTGCACCAATAGGCAAATCGCTGCCTTATTGCGTATTAGTGAGCAAACAATTAAAAACCATGTTAGCGCTATTCTCCGCAAGTTGCATGCCAACGACCGCACCCATGCTGTTACCCTCGCCTTGCGCCATGGCTGGTTCGACACCGAAAGTAAACCAGAGGCTAAGGCAGTGCTGTCGTCGAGAGAATTAGTCAGCAGTCCACCCACGTAAGACAATCATCCATTCTTACCTGTCTATGTAAATCACTGAAAAACGTAGAATGGGGGCGATTGCACGATTGGCAAGGGATAAAAAACTGCTGGTTTTAGTCAGTCACTGCGTTGACACCTAAAGATTACCCCTCTGATACAATGGAAGTATGCTAGAGGGATATTGTCCCAAGTGCGGGACCCACCGAATTGGCTGGGCGTTGCGATTCCCCCGTTATCAGACCTGTCCCAAGTGCGGTGCTGGGCTGGTGATTAAGGAGGGTGACCAGCAAATTTCTCAGGGCTATTCACCTTTTACGGCCGACAAATATGTCATCAAGCCACCATCCAGTGTCCCGACCACCGAGAAGAAAGGGGATGGTGGCGATAGCCCACCTTAGGAACCTGGCGCCCCAAGAACACTAGCCCCCAACTTTGTCCTCTCTTACCGTGCTAGCAGTCCCTCAATCCTTTTCTTTTCCCGTACGCTTAACCCATTACTAAATTACTACCGCTGATGACCCAATTGGGTGATTTACTTTAGTGGTAAAGTTGATTATAGATAGGTTAACTCAACACATTTGTTTGAGCTAAAGTAAACTCCGGCCGATTCGGGGCAAAATGGGTAGAGGAGGTTGGGGGCGATGGTTACCGGCCTGAAAAAGGTCCTGTTCCGCATCAAATGGCTGACCATGTCTCCCCGCCAGAGGTACTCCTATCTGTGGGCGAGGGGTGGTTCCCTGCGCCACAGTTAGTCAGGCGGCTAATAGGTTGATAGTCCGCCAGCCCCTGGCTTTGCCAGCCACGACGAGTCTGTCCCGGTGCGTATTGACAGAGTCCCAAGACATTGCTGGACTTCACTTACTTACTGCTTACTGAAGTACGCTGAAATGATGTAACTAAGATTCAGCTAAATTGATTTTAGTGGGGGAGCACCGTGACTTCTCTTCCGAGGTTTTTCGTTTGTGTGATACGAGATGCACCCAAACTGCCGAGTTACTGGTAGTTTGGGTGCATTATTTATTCCCAGGCTAATTAATAACAGCCCCGAGTCCGACCCAAAAACAACAGCAACACCAAAGCCAGGTGGTCAGTTATTCTGGAAATGATATTTGCCCCGCCTTGGACGGGCCTTCTACTGATTCAGGCTTTCAACCAGAGAAATTATCCGCTTATTTCCGGAATTAATGCCTTCATGGCTTCTCAGGAGGTACAGAAGCGGTTGACCTGACATTAGCGACATACGCGGGTTATTTTGTCCTTTTGGTCTTCGTTTAACACAGAGACAGAGGTTGGACAGAGAGACGGACTTCCTGTACTATATTGACGTGGAGAAAGTCACTCCGGCTGGCATCAAGATAGTTAATCGCCAGGGGGAAGGGCGGGTGTTGCCTTATGACACTTTCATTATTGCCAGGGAGCGAGTAGCTTTAGAAGGCTATCGTTGGCGGCAATGAAGTGGCCCGGCAGATTTAGTCTTAGACCGGGGAGTTACAGAAGACCTGGAACGAAGAATTTGGAGGTTTGAAAATGGCTCAGGAATTCCGGCATTTGTTCTCACCAATCCGGATTGGCAGCATGACAGTCCGCAACCGCATCGTCAGCAGTGCCCACCATCCCCTCTTTGTTAACCTACAGACCGGCCTGCTGGACGAGAGGATGGTCAATTACTGGGCGGCCAAAGCGAGGGGCGGGATTGGTCTGATTGAGACCTACCTCACCACGACGCATCCCAGAATAGAATACGATATATTCCGGCGCCCGGGGGTGGTTGATGCTTTCAAGCGAGCGGCTGATGCCGTTCACAAGTACGGTGCCAAACTGGTCTGTCAGGTAGCCAATTCCGGGGCGCAGGGTGGCGGCTGGGGCGCGCCGGCTGGCTGGGCACCTTCTGCCGTGCTCACGCCGGATGGCCAGGGGGTTCTTAACTGTCCTCACGAAATGACCAAAGGCGAGATAAAGGCCTTCATTGAAGCCTTTGCCAACGCGGCTAAGGTGGCCAAAGAAGCCGGGGCTGACGGTGTCCAGATTCACGGCGCCCATGGCTATGTCATTGGCGAGTTCATGTCGCCCTACGCAAATCGGCGGATGGACGAGTACGGCGGTAATCTGGAAAACCGGATGCGTTTCCCGCTTGAGATAATTGAGGCGGTGCGGGAGGCAGTAGGCCAGGACTTTGTTGTTGGCCTGAGAATAAGTGCCGATGAGTTCGTCCCGGGGGGCTTCACGCTGGACGATATGCTCATCATGGCACCAATGATGACGCGCACTGGCAAACTGGACTATTTGAGCGTGAGTGGCGGTGTTTATCGCACGATTGGCACGGCCATTGACCCCATGTACTATCCACTCAACTCCTTTATTTATCTGGGGGCGGCGCTGAAGCAGGTGGTTGATATTCCCGTTGTGGCCCGCGGCCGGATTACTGACCCGGTGCAGGCCGAGGAGATACTGGCCAATAACCAGGCGGATATGGTGAGTATTGTTCGCGGCATCATCGCCGACCCGGAATGGCCAAATAAGGCCAAGGAGGGTCGACTGGACGAAATCAGGAAATGTATCGGCTGCAACGAGGGGTGCTGGGGGTCAATCTACTTTACCCGACTTGTCATGCGCGGCATAACCTGCACCGTGAACCCGGTAGTTGGTAAAGAAGGCGACCCTGGCTGGGGCGAGCTTATCCCGGCAGCAACAAAGAAGCGTGTTATGGTCATCGGCGGCGGTCCGGCCGGTCTGGAAGCGGCACGAGTGGCCGCTCTGCGTGGTCACAAGGTCTCCCTCTATGACAAGAACTCGGAACTGGGCGGGCAGACGCTGATTGCCGCCAAAGCCCCCGGTCGGGACGGTTTCCTGGACTTGGGCCGGTACCAGACCTACCAGATGAAACTACTTAATGTCGATGTCCATCTGAATACAGAAGTCACTTCAGAGACGGTCAAGAAAGAGAACCCGGACGCTGTTGTAGTGGCGACTGGCTCTGTGCCCCTCATCCCGGGTATCTCCGGCGTGGATGGCAAGAATGTGGTCACGGTGTGGCAGGTTCTCAACGGCGAGGTGGCGGTGGGCGATAATGTGGTTATTATTGGCGATGACGACCATATTCAGTCGTTGAGCACGGCCGATTTCCTGGCGGAGCAGGGCAAGAAAGTGGAGGTGCTGTGCTGGGGCTATTACCACGGCCCCAAGGTTGAACCGGCTACCAGACAGGCAATCTACCAGCACCTCCTGCAGAAGGGCGTTGTCCTGACCCCGAATACCACTGTTAAAGCAATATCGGGTAACACCGTGGTGACCATGAATGTCTTCACCAATCAGGAACACCGGATTGAGGGCGTGGATACCGTGGTCATTGCCTGCGGTGGCAAGGAGAACAATGCCCTCTACTACGCTCTAAGAGACAAGGTCAGAGAGCTATATGTGGTCGGCGATGCCAATGGCGTCAGAAAAATCCATGATGCTACTATGGATGGTGCCACTGTTGGGAGAGTACTATGAATCGGCGTTGAAACTGCCCGGTATAAGCTGGACAGAAGACGGTGATACGGCTATACTTATTGTTGCTCGGTGAGTTTGGCCATAAAAATAGAGATAGGAGGGTATCATGGGACTAGTTGAACTGGACATCACTTTGACCGAAGAGCAGAAGACTATCCGCAAAGAGGCCCGGAAATTCTTCATGGAGGTCTGGCGGCCGGCGGCGGTCAAGCTGGATAAGCTCGCTGACCCCCGGGATGTGATTGCCAAAGGTTCTATTTACTGGGATGTGATGCGCGAGAGCTACCGGCAGGGCTACCACCGGACGCGCTACCCCAAGGCAATGGGTGGCCTGGAGTTAGACACTCTGACCGGAACCCTTCTTTCCGAAGAAATGGGCTATGCTGCCGCCGACCTGACTATCAGTATGGGCTGCCACGGCTTCCCCTATAACTTCGCCATGCTTTCCGGGAAACCTGAACTAATGAAACTGGCCCAGCAATTCGTTGAAGATAATGAAGCCAAGTTCACCGGATGCTGGGCCATTACTGAGCCGGACCACGGCTCGGACTGGATTCTCTGGCAGGGAGAGTACGCATCCAGCCCCAAGGTTACGCCACAGGTGCGCGCAGTTAAGAAGGGTAAGGAGTTTATTATCAATGGCCAGAAGTCCGCCTGGGTGAGCAATGGGACGATTGCTTCCCACGCTGCCCTGTTCCTGGCCATTGAGCCGGCTGTGGGTATGAGTAACTGTGGAATCGCTGTCATCCCGCTGAATCTTCCGGGAATCACTCGGGGGAAGCCCCTGAACAAACTAGGACAGCGGGCGCTTAACCAGGGTGAGATTTTCTTTGACGATGTCCATATGCCCGAAGAATACATGGTCTGTCAGGACCCGGCGACATATTCTATGTTTGCCGAGGCAACCCTCACTGGAGCTAACGCCGGCATGGGCACCTGCTTCGTTGGCTGCGCGCAGTCTGCCTTCGATGAGGCACTCCAGTACTGCCAGCAGCGGGTGCAGGGCGGGAAGCCGATTTTCGAGCACCAGATTGTAAAGTCTAAACTCTTCGATATGTTCATCTCAGTTGAAGCGGCTCGTTCGCTTGAGCGGCGGGTGGTAATGTATAACGCCGCGAACCCTCCCGGGGCCATCCAGTACTCAATCGCCTCCAAGATAATGGGTACCGAGACCGCTTTCCGCGTGGCCAGTCAGGCAATTCAGCTCTTTGGTGGCTATGGCCTGAGCAAGGACTTCGTCATCGAGAAAATCTTCCGGGATGCCCGGGCGGCCATGATTGAGGATGGGGTTAACGAGACCCTGGCCCTGGCCGGTGCCGACAGGTTAAGATAGCACTTACTACCAAACCTGAATAGCATAAGGGAACACCAGTTGGGGCGGACACGATTATGCTGACTCAGCAACATCCGCTCAGGGGAGGAAGTGTGTCAGCTATGGCACAGGCTAATTATCTCTTTTCTGAAGTGCTCCCTAAGTCTTTACCACCGATTTGTTTAAGCTAAATCGGAGAACTCCAACATAAAAGCAATACTGATGAAGGAAAGGAGGACGTTATGCCTTGGGAAGACCTGAAACCAATGTTTCGCCCGGAACCGGGGACTGTCCACATGGGAGTGATGAAAGTCGACCCCAAGAAATGTACGCATTGCGGGCTGTGCCTGGAGAACTGCCCCTTCCGTGCCTACGAACTGGATGAGAACAAGGTGCCACGACAGAAGAAGGAGTACGAGTGCTTCAGTTGCTACAACTGCATGGTGGCCTGCCCGGTAGATGCTATCTCAGTCGCTGACCCGTACCATGTTGATACGGGATTCTATGCCACCAGCCCGTACCCCCTGCCAGCCAAGGTGCCGCTCAAGCCGCGTGATGCTGACGGGGAGCCGGATAAGTGGACCGAGGTTGAGCGAGTGGTGTTTGAGCGGCGCAGTGTGCGCAACTACAAGGACAAGCCGGTTCCTGAGCCACTTATCCGCCGGGTACTTGAGGCCGGTCGTTTTGCGCCTAGCGCTGGGAACTGCCAGCCCTGGAAATTCATCGTTGTCACCAACAAGAAACTGCTTGATGAAATGAACCAGGGTATTTATGGGGTGATGGCAATGGTATACGCCGCCTATAAGGATGACCAAATGGTACAACAGCTTGTGCCCATGTATGAGGCCAATCCCACGCCGGGCACCTACGACCCCAGAGTAATTCTGGGCGGATTTGGTAGCATCGTTAGAGGGAATGCCCCCGTCTTCCTCAATGCGCCGGTGGTCATTCTGATTTGCGGTGACAGACGGGCAATTTCTGGCCCCCAGATTAACATCGGTATCTGCGGACAGAATATGAACCTCGTGGCCAAGTCGCTGGGGCTGGGTGCCTGCTGGGTTGGTTTCAGCCAGGTGATTAATATGCTACCGCCCCTGCAGGAGAAGCTGGGGATTAAAGACCCGTGGGAAGTCACCAACGCCATGATGCTGGGCTACCCGAAGTTTAAGCAGGAGGGCATCGTACCACGGGAGTACCGACCGGTGACCTGGTTCCGTGAGGGTTCCGAAACTCCGGCTATTGAAGAATAAGCGAAGTGCCCAGCTTAGTATTAAGCCAGAATAACTGGCGCTAGGAGGGAGGAGTGTGACATGGAAGTGCTAGCCTCAGGCAAAGGAGTGTACCGACCCCCCGACCCAGATGGCCACCGCGAATGGGTCCGCACCCACAAATCGCGGGAAATGAAGAGCAAGGTCATGACGGAAAAAGAGGCCATCCAGAGGTTCGTAAGTGATGGCGACTACCTGGGCTACGACCTCAATCATACCAAGAGGGGACCGACTGCTCTCTTTCGCGAGATTATTCGGCAGAAGAAAAAGAACCTCTGGCTTGCTGTTAGGTTCAGTTTCCTTGACCCGGCTCTCCTCATTGCCGGTGGCTGTGTCAGCCGTATTGACATAGGCTGGTTTGTGCATGGTGGGGCCACTTCTCGAGCTATAGAGGAGGGTAAGGTCAAGATCACTGAGTGGAGTAATAGCGCCATAGTCTACCGCCAGTTAGCCGGGTCTATGGGACTCCCCTTCCTGCCGATGCGCTATCTCGGCGGAAGCGATATCTTTGAACACTCCGGGGCCAAGCTCGTGAAAGACCCCTTCACTGGCAAAAACATCGTTCTTGTCCCAGCACTTAATCTCGACGTCGCTGTAGTCCATGTCTATCAGTGTGACGAATACGGTAATGCCCGCATCTTTGGCCCTGGTCTCTCGCCTCTGGAGACAGCTACCTGCGCCAAGAAGCTGATTATCTCCACCGAAGAAATCATCAGCAACGAAGAGATAAGGCGGCAGCCTAATCTGACAACTATCCCCTACTATCTTGTCGATGCGGTGGTACACTTGCCTTTCGGTAGTTATCCTGGCGCAATGCCCGGGCTGTATACTGTTGACGGCGAGGCCATGATGGAAATGATGATAGCCGACCGAAGCGGAGGCTGGGATGCCTACCTGGACAAATGGGTGTATGGCGTCGAGTCCCACACTGACATGCTGGAAAAGAAGGTTGGCGCCAAGAAGCTGCTGGAACTGATGAAGCTCGAGACTATCAAGGAGGGGTACCACGCATGACTGAAGAAATCAATTTCACACAGACAGAACATATCATCTGTGCCACGGCCAATATGATTGAGGAAGACAAGACCTACTGGGTAGCTATCGGGGGAGCGCCCATGGTCGCCATTTTACTGGCCAGGAAACAACACGCGCCCAAGGTACTTTATGTAGTTGAGGATGGCACAGTTTCTCCGCAGCCTGCCGCCTATACCTTCATTTTCTCTGGAGCTAGCGGCACCGCTGGTTATAGAGCCATTGCCTGGAAAGATATGAACACGATGGGCTTCCACTGTGCCCTTGGCTATTATGACTATGGCATCCTCGATTGCCTCCAGGTGGACATGTACGGGAATATCAACTCAAGCTTTATTGGTGGCGACTGGGAGCACCCAAAGCGGCGGTTTGGCGGTGCTGGCGGAGCCAATGAAATTGCCTCCATGTGCTGGTACACAATAATTATGGCCGAACAGGAGAAGAGGAAATTCCCTAAAAGGGTTGATTTCATCTCATCGCCAGGCTATCTTGATGGCTCGTCTGGAGCTAGAGAGGAAGCCGGACTGCCCGCCAACACCGGCCCCTACCGGGTAGTCACCGATAAGGCCATCTTTGGCTTCGATGAAAAGACCAGACGGATGAAGCTCCTGGCTCTCACCCCCTGGGCTACAGTTGACGATGTACTCACCGAGATGGATTTTGAGCCACTAATTGCTGAACCCCTCGGCACCATGGCTCCGCCCACTAATGAGCAACTGATACTACTCAGGACAGAGATTGAACCTGAGGGGCGGGTCATTAATGTGGGCAAGTGGATAACCTATAAGCCATCGGAGTTAAAGTAAAGCGGTCCTGGTTCACAGGGTCTAGACCTTTTCCAATATATGGAGGTCATGGCGGCCTCACCGCCCCCGCCCAGCTTTATCGGCTACGTACCCAATCTATGAACTCTTGGGTACTGGAGAATGCACGGTACAACTTATCCGAAAACACCGCAGACACTTGAGCATTCGGTATCTTTCCCCCCCAGTGTGAAAGCCAGTTATTGGTCTCTGAAGCGGCGTCTTCAGCATTGAGACCCCGACCAGAATAACATCCAGTGAAATAATTGCCTGCGGGGTCCAGAATGGTGAGCTTACCACCTGTAACTGGGAAAGCAACCGCAATATGTCCTAGCACCTTAGGCTCTGTAGACCAGATTTCCAGTAAGAAGACATCAGACTGTCCCTGGCCATAATTTAAGAGCATACTGGCCAGTAGACATGCCATATCCTCACAATCTCCCACCTTATCATTCAGTGTCTCCGCTGGCATCCGCCAGCAGTCCTCCCCCCATGTCAAAACTCCACTTACTCGTTCGGGAAGAACCGGGATATAGCTGTCCTTGTTGTATTTGATGTTGGCTACTACCCACCGATACAGGTGTTCATAATCTACCCAGCGCTGGTTCACATCCTGCTTGTAACTACCGGCAACCGCTTGAACTATGGCTGACACCGCCGGTTCGTCAGGCGTAACGAAACCCTGGCAATCTTGCCCCTGACCAAGTCTCCTATTAACTTGGCCTCTCAGGTTGGAGTATTGGTCACTTATTTCACGCTGTTCCGCTTCCCACTGGCTCTTGGCAACATCAAATTGGGCTCTTACGGTGGCCAATTCTGTTTTGGAAGCATCAAGTTGCGTTCTGGTAGCATCCAATTGCACCTTAGTGTTTTGCACTTCAAGGCTAACGGCATCAAGTTGAGTTTTGGTAGTATCCAATAGTGTCCTGGTCGTATTTAGTTCATGTTTGATACCTGCCCACTGATACCACAGAAAGCCGCTCACAGTAAGAGACAACACTAGCAATGCACCTATTGCTACGAGTAGCTTCTTCCCCAAACCTGCCATCACGTTCCTCCTTTAGCTGGGCGAGACCATTACATGTCACCGGCGAAAGCAGACGTATCGACCTGGAATTACCATATTTGTTCAAACACCCTATATTTTGCGTTTGCCAGTCCAGAAAAGCAAGGGCGAGACAGGCGATGGTCAGCGTTATATTTATTTTCACTCGCGGATACCCAGGCACTATTGGAAAGCTATTGAGCAAAATGACAGAGAAGGGAAGGACTGGAGGCAAGAAATAGAGTTAGATGGGGCTTTGCCCCATCTATTTTCCCGGTTCAGGTGAGTTAAAGAGAGGCGAAGCCTCTCTTATATGATCTTTCCCCTTCTTAAGGGGAAGGGGTCGACGCATCACGGCAATTGGGGAAGGTGCTGGAAGAAGTATCGCCGTCTTTGTGAACGAGAACACCACGGAGTATTAGCCCCACTAAGTAGATGTGGCATGGCCGGGATAGGTATTCCTACCTAATGCCTGGCTGTCTCAGTAGGCGCAAAGCGTTAGGTTCGGAGGGCTGTTTTAGGCGTTTTTGGAGATTTCAAAATAGGTATCACGGCGGAAGTTGCGCGGTGGGGTAGCGTGGTAAGCTAGAGGTGGAAGTAAGGAAAGTAGAGAGTAAAGAGAAGGAGGAACAAAGAAATGGAGTGGCAGTTCATAGTAGCACTGGCAGTCGCCATCCCGGTGATTCTGTTCCCGGCCGCGTTCGTCTGGTACCTGAACATTGGCGGGATTGGTACCGCGGTGAGGGAGGCTCGTGAGAAGCGGACGGCCCAGGAGAAGGCAGTCGAGGTCAAATAGTCGCGAACCAGGCAGAAGAAATACTAAAGAAGGAGGACTACAATGGAAGCAGCAATGATTATCGGTCTAGCCATCGCCATCCCGGTAATTCTGTTCCCGGCCGCGTTCGTCTGGTATCTGAACATCGGTGGGATTGGTACCGCGGTGAGGGAGGCTCGTGAGAAGCGGGCAGCCCAGACGAAGGCAGTCGAGGTCAAATAGTCGCGAACCAGGCAGAAGAAATACTGAAGAAGGAGACTATAATGGACGGAGGAATGATTCTAGCACTAGCCATCGGGATACCGGTGATTCTGTTCCCGGCCGCGTTCGTCTGGTATCTGAACATCAGTGGTCTCTACACGGTTCTGGTGGAGACGCGGAAAAGACGGGTGGCCCGCGAGAAGAGAGCCAGATTAGCCGAAATCAAACAGTAAGGTTGGATTGACTGGCCTACTGGGAAGGGAGTGGCCATGGACGGATACACGCTTCTAGCGATAACCAGTGCCATCCCGGTGATTCTCTTCTGGAGGCCTTTGTCTGATACCTGAATATTGGTGGTTTGTATCCCGCGGCCAAAGAAGCCTGGCTGGCAAGGACAGCTCGTAAGCAGACGGTGACTGGAAAGGTAAAGGCATAGGCCGAAAACAGGATGTGAACAAGGAGCTAGTTGATATTCGTCCAAGGCCAAGTGTCAGG
>CAYGYD010000056.1:0-10646 GCA_964354005.1 uncultured Dehalococcoidales bacterium
CTTCCGCCTTTGCCTTGTGGTTGAACCGTGAGGCTACCTTATAATAGGTAAGCCAGTCGCCGTCTAGCTGGTCATAGCCGTTACCGTTACTTGGAGCTTGCCTTTCCCCTCGCTTTCGGCTAGACTTGATACTACGCAAGGCTTGTGTCCTTTGGTCTTGGCAGATTGCGGTCTTACCACACCACTGGCACACGCCTTGCGCTCTTTCTAGTGTCCACACCTTATGGCACTGGCTACAGTGCCCGATTATGGCAGTTACCATCGCTTGACCCCCTTTTGAGCTTATTTGCCCTCAAAGTGGGCAAGCGTTCAGGTTTCGGCTTTATCCGTATTCAATTGTTAAGGTGCTTTTTGATTTCCAGCTTTATCATCCAACAAAAGGAACTTTTGTTATATCGGAGGAAGCAATTGCATCCTCACTCCCTCCCCCCTATGGTGATACTGTTTCTTAAGGCAACAAAAAAGCCCCGTAAGGGGGCTCTCAATTGGATGGGAACGGTGGGGATAGTATGAAGTCCTGAAATATAGAGCTAGGGGGGTCTGTTTTAGGGCACTGAATGTTTTTTCTATGACCTGGTATATAAACGACTCTTAGCGCTTCTCTGTGCTCTGGAGTAGTGATATAAAGTCATTACGGGGTCGGATACTTCAGCCATTGACGCTTTTTGGCCAGCTTCAGTCAGGCGGTAATAAACGCGGGGAGGTGCCGGTGGGTAGTCATCCTGAATAGCCGATGGCTCAGTCTTTCCTGTCTCTTCAACCCACCCCAGACGCTTCAAATGGCCGAAATACCGGGTAAAGCTGGAGTATCTCATCTTGAGTAGCTTATACGGGATACGACTTAGGTGGTACTCTAGTCGTGCCGTGTACTCCTCCTCAGTATAGGCAGGCAGCCCTTTTATTACTTGTCTTTCTTCTTCCCTCTCTACAGAATCCCTGGCATGTGCCCTATGGAGAGCGCTCTTGTATTCAAAGTGAATGTCTGTCATTGGGGCACCGACTTCGGGGTCTATCCGCTTCGAATCCTCTGGCGCATTACCTTTTAGAAACTCAATAATGAACCAAGCGGTTCCGAATGGGCGTAATTGGCCGCCGGTTGTTGGCCTAAGATCCATTCGTCTTTACCTCTTTTTCCCACAGCCTGTGATACCAACTCTTCAGTTCCTCACCAGCTACCTTGCGATATTTCGCGGTGGTGTTGAATGAAACGTGGCCTAAGTGTTCCTGAAGCAACCTCAAGCCGTCGCCGGAATCATCGAGCTTTATGGCATGGGTAGCAAAGGCATCACGCAGTCGGTGGGGGCTGACATTGTGCACCCTTCCGGTATCAGGATTCACCAGCTTGGGTAACTTGGCTCTCTCGGCACATTCTTTAATGATTTGCCAGGCACGGTGTCGATTGATGCCAAATATGAGCCTCTTCCCCTTCTTATCTACCGGCCCGCCGCGTTTGATATAATCCTTCAGCATGGCTAACGTATCCATATCCAGGGGTAACGTTCTCACTCTACGGTGTTCTTGCTCCCTGGCTACGGCTTCCTTTACCGTCGCGCCGCACTTGGGGCAGAAGCTGTGACTTTTGCCAAGCCTGGCTCCGCATTTGCGGCAGGACAGTCTAAGGCGACTCTTGAGATGCTCGATGGTGACTGTGCCTTTAGCGAAATCGATATCCTCAGCAACCAAGCATAAGGCTTCTGAAATCCGGCATCCAAGATGGAACAGAAGCCTCACCAGCAACTTATCCCGCATATTAGTTGCCGCTCTCTCTATGTTTTCAATATCGTCGGCTTCTAAATAGACTTTGCTCATCAACCTATCCTTTATTAGGCACATGGACCAGAATGGTTATCTCCGGTTAATACAATCAGCGTGACCCCATCCATACTCACCTCTTTTCGTCATCAGTAGTTACTACGGTCTGTTTGCCGCACACACTACATGAATAGGGTACCGAATAGAGTTCTGCCGCCTCTGCGACTCCCTTTTCCCAACCTTCCTCATAGGCTTGGTCACGTATCTCCTTTTCTTTTCTCACCTTTACCTCTAGAAGACCCACTCCGACCTTGAGAACATCGGTGATGCTTTTCCCCTCAGCCTTTTTGACAGCCTGTAGCCTGTCATAGAGCTCCCTGGAAACCCTGAAGCTGACTGTCGGATGACTCTGTTCGTATTTGACTCTAGAGGGTGTTTTCTTACTGTTACCCTTTGCCATATCAATTATCCTCCTCAATAAGGTCCAATCTTGAATGCCCAGACATATAGTCACTGTCGTGGATGACTTTCGTCACTGGGTTGATCCAGCATTCTTTCCAACGCTCCTCTCGATACTAGTAGGCGACGGCCAAAGCGAACTACTGGTAGCTTCCCACATCGAGCCATCTCATATGCCAAACCACGGCTAATACCGAGAAGTTGCGCTGCCTCTTCTACGGTCAGTGTTAGGCGTTCTGTTTTACTGATTTCGCTTCTTTCCCTGCGCATTCCGCTTGCTCCCCATCAATATTGTTGTCTCTTGACAAGCACTACGGTGTGTGGTATATATGAATTAATGGTAGCGAATAATATACCTGATACCGCTAGAAATAATGTACCATATTTTTTATCGGTTTGCAAGTTAGTTGTGGTAAAGACATATAGATATTTCATCATAACCGCACAGGAGGATAAAAATGCGACGGGGATACAGTCAAGATATTAGGGCTGAAGCTATTACGAAGCGGTACCAAGGTAAGGAATGGAGGGAGATTCAAGCTGGGATTGTAGAGAAGTTCGGGGTGAAGCCAAGCATAAGGCAGATGCAAAAGTGGTTTGAGGATTACCAGGGAACCACAGACGACCCGACCGGTGTTAAGTATGTCGCAAAAGTGATAGAGGATGCCGCCAACCTGGCTCAACCCTTGGCGCAAGCCAAGATGATGGCCGACGTGATGCCGTTGTGGTTGAAACTCCAAGAAGAGCACAAGATATCATTCTCTGACGCAGGCTGGATGGCTTTTCTATCTTTCTTCGAAGACCAAATTGGACGCGAAGACTTTGACCGAATCGTCAAGAATTATCTGAAGATGCGTGATCAACTCATACAGCGGCCAACGTGATAATTTCCAAACGAAACGCTGGTAAAGAGAGCTATTCACCTAAGAATCGTTTCAATCTGAGGAAAGGAGGCATATCATGAGAGGCTCAATAATCAAACGGGGTAAGAGTAGCTATACTATAGTCCTTAACCTGGGGAATGACCCGCGGACGGGCAAGCGTAAGCAGCAGTGGGTTAGTGTCAAGGGCACCAAAAAAGATGCTGAAAAGAGGCTTTCCGAGCTATTTCACCAGCTTGACACCGGCACTTTTATGAGGCCAACTAAGACTACACTGGCAGAGTATCTTGAGAGGTGGCTAAAGGATTACGCCTGGCCCAACTTAGCCCCCAGGACGGCGGAAGGTTATGAGACTATCGTTCGGCAGCATCTCATACCTAAGCTAGGGAACCTGTCATTAACACAACTTAGACCCGAACACCTGCAAAAGTATTATTCAGAGATGTTGAGTATAGGGCGCTGTGACCGCCCAGGCGGTTTGAGCGCCCAGACGGTAAGACACCACCATACTGCCTTACACAAAGCCCTACAAACTGCGGTAGAATGGGGACTATTAAACCGCAATGTAGCCGATGCTATTAAGCCACCTCGCACCCAACGTCCAGAAATGAAGACATGGGACGAGGACGATATAACCCGCTTTCTAGAAGCTGCTAAGGAAACGCCCTACCATTGCCTCTTTTACCTTGCGCTCTTTACGGGAATGAGGCGGTCTGAGCTACTCGGTCTCAAGTGGAGTGATGTGGACTTAATACTTGGTGAGGCCTCGGTAACACGCAGCCTACATCATCTGAGGGACGGCAGCATTGTTTTCAGGTCACCCAAGACGGCTAAAGGAAGGCGAACGGTAGCATTACCCCCTTCAGCTACCTTACTACTCAAAGAGCATCGGGAAAGGCAGAAGCTAGAGCAGGCTATGCTGGGAGTACTGTCAGGCGATGATGACCTGGTTTTCAGTCACCTTGACGGGAAGCCTTTGCGTCCTAATACTATCACCCGTGCCTGGACTATACTGGCCGACCGGGCTGGTGTCAAAGTCATCAGACTTCACGATGCAAGGCATACCCACGCCTCGCTTATGCTTAAACAAGGGATACATCCAAAGATTGTCCAAGAGAGACTAGGGCACGCTACCATAGCAGTTACTTTAGACACCTATTCGCACGTAGCCCCCGGACTTCAAGAAGCGGCGGCCAAACGCTTTGACGAGGTGTTTACCGCTAGGTATAATGAACCTGCTGATGAAACGGTGCGTTAGCAATCCGTTAGCAAAACCAATTTATGTAAACTTGGTAAACGACTTCTCTAGGGCTAACTTAGCCTCATAAATCAGTCTTGGAGGGGTGACCGAGTGGTCTATGGTGACGGTCTTGAAAACCGTTGTCGCGCAAGCGACCGTGGGTTCGAATCCCACCCCCTCCGCCACTAATGCCCCTCAACCGCAACCTCGTTGAGCATGGCGAAGCCGAGAGGATTCAATTTGTAGTCCTTAACATAGGGCTTGACCAAGATATAATTGCGACTAAACCACAGCGGCAGACAGGCGGCATCGGCCACCAGCTTTTGCTCCACCTGCTGGTATAGCTCCAGACTCTTCTCGGTATCCGGCTCCACCGCCGCTTTCTCCAGCATGGCATCCACCTCCGGGTTGCTATAATCGCTCCAGTTACTATCACCGCCGCTGTGGAAGAGAATGTCCAGAAAGTCCTGCGGGTGCGGGTAATCAGCAATCCACCCGATGTCAAACAACTCATCCTTCTCTTCCTTCAGGTGGTAGAAGAAGTAGTCCGGCTCAAGCTGTCGTACCTTCACCTCTACCCCCAGATTCTCCCGCCATTGGTCGATGATAGCCTCTAGCGAATGCCCGATTACCCCACCATAACCCGAGGTGGTGATGGTAATCGGCGGCAGGTTGGCCACATCCCCGTACCTGGACTGCTTAATCAAGTCCCTGGCTTTATTGACATCGTACTTCAGGCCGACCAGGTCCTTGTTGAAGCCAGGTATACCCGGCGGCAGGATGCCATCGGCCCGCTGCACCATATCCCGGAAGACCAGAGACACCAGCTTGTCCTTGTCAATGGCCATAGAGAAAGCGCGACGGATATTGGCATCATCAAAGGGCGGCTTGGCGGAATTGAAGCCGATGTAGTAGAAACTCAGCTCGGGGACAACAGCCAGTTCACGGTAGAATGGACCAGTTTGGTCCGTGACGCGGTCAATATAATACAGAGACACTCCAGCCACATCAATCTGCCCGGTCTCATACAGGTCCATCGGCAAGCCAGCGAGAAGGTGAAAGACCACTGAGGCTACACCGGCCACCTTACCGTAATATATATTATTTCGCTCCAGGACCAATTGGCTACCCTGTGTCCACTCCTTCAGTTTGAAGGGGCCGGTCCCATTGGGCTTACGCCACCACTCTCCCCCCACTCGGACATTATCCTTGTCCACTACAAAGGTGGTGGGGTAGGTCAGCTTGGAGAGGAAATAGGACTTAGGGGCATCTATGGTTACCTGCAGAGTGTAATCGTCAATAACCTTGACCCCGCTGATTTCCTTGGCCTTACCCGCCAGCACTTCCTTCACCCCGACAATATCGCCGAGATAAGTGGCGGCCGTCAGTGAGCGAGTCGCCGGGTCGCCGGCGCGCTGCCAGGAATACCCAAAATCTTCTGCCTTTACCGCCCGCCCATCCTGAAATTTCACATCATGTCGCAGATAGAAGGTGTAAGTACGACCGCCATTACTAATTTCCCAGCGCTCAGCGATATCTGGCGCCGGCTCCAGATTATCGTCGAGCTGCAACAAGCCACTGAAGATTTGCATAATATACTGGTGCGAGGTCGTCTCCCCGGAAACCGCCGGGTCGAGGGTAGACGGGTCAATGTCATAGAGGTTCAGGACACCTTTGCCAAGGGGAGTCGGTGTGGGCGTGAGTGTCGGTGTCAATGAAGGTGTCGTCACCGGCGGAGTCGGCGGGGTAGTGGCTTGGCGCACGCAACCGCCAATAAGCAGGCTGGTTAACAGTGTTAACGAGAGAAGTAGGTATAAAGTCTTCCTCATGGGTTATGCCTCATCTGATGTCCCTGTATCTGACATAATCAGTTTTAGCTGGCTTGTGCCTGCTGACTTGCCTTTTCGCTGACCTTTGGGTGTCTTCGGTTTCTTAGCCTCTTTTAGCTTTAGTTCCTTTAATTCAACCTTACGTGTTTTTAACTGAACTTGAAACAGATAAGAAAGCAATTTTTCAAGAGAGTGGTCTGCCTTTCCCGTCGTGTCGCTATGAGCAACAGCTTCTTTCCCAATCATGAGCATCGCATATGCCATCTTTTGCTGAGCAGGACCTCTTTCACGCATATAATCAGGATTAAGTGCGTTAACCCGAACCGTTCCAGCAATAAACTCACTGTGTCGCGACGGTCCGTCAAAATCTTCTTCTACATACGAAATTCGGGGACCTCCGAGACGTCCCGGCTCTCCTTCTTTTTTTGACCGTTCCCCGGTTATTCGCCCTGGTGGGTGCGTCACTCCATGATGCACAACTTGGCCGCGAGGCTTTCTCAACCCGCCGAGAGGTATTAAATCCTGAAACTGTTCTTGTCCCAGAATCTCTCTAGCCATTTCAATAGCCTTCTTCTGGACTTCGGTTAGCTTTTTCTCTTCTTCCTCTCTCCGCAACTCCTCTATCTCTTCTTCAAGCAAAGGACGGATTTTGTCAAGCGCAACTAGAAATCGAAGCCAATCCTGATTTTCCTCAAAGCTTGTCCTAGACGGCTGGGGTTTAAGAAAATCGGCATCAATTTGACCTTTGAGAAAACCTCTAGTATAAAAAGTGTCCTCAAACCACGGATGACTCTTCAAATCTTCAACAATAGTAACTCCGGTATGGCGAATTGAGACATGGCTTTTACCAGATGAATCAAACCAAAATTGGCAGTTAAATTTCTTCTGCCACTCGCTAGCAAGATGCCATTCCTTAAAAGCTTCCCCAACGACGGGAAAAATTATCTCTAACGGCTTTACCTCATAAGCTTTGCCACTACAGCTTATAGTTATCTTCAAGTTTCCCTGTCTCAGATACGGGTCAAACTTTTCGGCAAAGAATCGCTCCAGCAAGCGTGGCGCTAATGAGCCTCGTGGCTTGGTCGGGTCCTGGTGCAGGCGAGTGATAACAACTTTCATGCCAGGATTTTCTAGTGATTCCCGTTTGATGGCTGTATCAATATCGTAGTCATCGGAGTTGCCGGTAAGTACAACTTTAATGGTAGGCATCCCCTTTGCCTTCTTACTATAAAAAGTGCAGATGCTTCCCACTTGATTGAAGGCAAAAATTCCTATACCTAATTCCCCGATTTGTGGGATACCCAGCCCTGGTTTTGCTGATTCCGCTACCTTGTTCAAAGCGGCTTCAAATTCCTTTTCATCCATCCCAGGAGAATTATAGTCAATGGTTATCTTACTCATTTCAAGAGAATAGGTCACCTCGCACGCCCCGTCCATTTCACCCCTGTTTCTAGCTCTTCCCCACTCATCCAAGGCGTTGCTAACATATTCTTTTAAGGCATCAGCAGGATTGCGATAAAGCTTCCCGATGTAGGAGAGAAGAATTCCCCAATTCCCGCGAATCTTTTTCTTCGCCATCTTACTACCTCCCCTTTTTAAAGGAGTTAAAACGAGTAGTGGTCAAAGCTAGCCATCTCTGGAATTTATCTTCTTCAGTCAACATGGTGAGCAAACTGGAAATATAACCTATATCATAGGCATTAAGTCCTTTGCGAAATTCGTCTCTAGTGTTGGCGTCATTGTCTCGAAACCACCTTAGCTCATCTTCAAGTAAAAGCAGGAGATATTTGATTTTTTCTGCTCTATGCCTGGCTTCCAGAACTTGTTTATATATTTCAGGACTCTCCTTGGACTCGAGAAACTCACCGATCGTCTTCAAACGCGCCTGAGATGGCCTACGAGCCGTTTTTGCCTCTTTGAAGAACAGCCACTTGTTGAGCGTATTTAGAGGAACCGCGATTTCTTCGGCGAGTTTTCTTTTGGAAAGATTCTGTTCTTTAGCGTAAGTACTCAACCGAGAAAGCACTTGTTCCGCTCTCTTCTCCAAAGCCTTTTTCTCGTTCCCATTCATCTCATTTCTCCCTTAATTTAGAGGCCTTCACCAACCGGAAACTCCTGAAACAAGCGTGCCAGGTTATCATGCGATAGTACTTGGCAAATAATATACCACAAACCTCACTTAACTGCCCACTCTGTTTGACAAAAAAAGCTGGCTCAGTTAGAGTATAGTCTAATAACATGCTGATTGGTTTGCTATCCGATACTCATATCCGCGTGCCCGGTTACCGCGCTGAACTGAGCCAGTTATCCGCCAACATTCTGCCAGACCAAATCAAGGAGGCTTTTCAGGGCGTTGACCTCATTCTGCACGCGGGCGATATTTACACGCTGCCCATTCTGGACGAGTTGCAGACCATTGCCCCGATTCTGGCGTCAGAGGGTGACGATGACCCCTTTGAGATAATGAACGATAAACGAGTCAAGTGGAAGCATGTCATCAATGTCGAAGGAGTGACCATCTGGCTGGCCCACCAGCAGGAAACCTGGGCTCTGGAGGGACTGGAAGAACTCCCGGATGTTATTGTCTTCGGTCATCTCCACAAACCCTCCCTGGAAAAGCGAGATGGCACCCTCTGGGTCAATCCCGGCAGCCCCACCTTCCCCAACTATCAGCACGAACTGGGCACACTCGCTCTCCTCAGCATCAAAGCCGGTAAAGTTGAGGCCAAAATCGTTCAGCTTCACGGGAAAATGCCCGGCAGCGCCGCTGTTGGCATGGGACGCTAAGTAGCTTCGACAGTCCTCATTGACCGCCGCTATTTTTCAGTCGATAGTATTCCAGAGCGTTCTTTAGAGCCTGGGCACCCCGTTCTAGCCCGATAAAGGCCGGCACACCACCCGCCTGAAGCTTCTGCATCAAATCCCCGGCCAGCTGCCCATCCGCCGGTGAAGAAGAATGAGAGATAATCGCCAGCACTGGCTTGGTAGTTTTCTTCTTAATCTCGGCCACGGCATTGATATGAATATCTGCCTGCATCATCGGGTTACCGGCCCGGGCGGTCAGCAAGAGGACAATGTTATCCGTATTGGTATCCCGCTCCAGAATATCCAGAATCCGCACCATCTGTCGGCGATTCACGTTCCCGGTGTCCACCGGGTTGCGGTAGCCCCCACCAATTAAACTGAAGAAGGTAGCAAACTCAGCGTAGGATTCCGGTGACAACTGTGGTAGCCTCAGTCCAGCCTCAGCAAAGGCATCAGCGATGGCCACCGACTGCCCCCCCGACCCACCCGTTACCGCCACCTTGTTACCATAAACCGGCACCAGGTAAAGCAGGGCCTTAAGCGTATCTATCAACTCCTCCATACGGGCCACCTTCATTGCTCCACACTGTCTTACCGCCGCATCCCAGATAGCCAGCGGGATGGCCAGCGACCCGGTGTGTGAGGCAATGGCTCGCCCCCCTTCCTCCGTCCGCCCACCCTTCCAGATGACCACCGGCTTCTGGCGGGAGACCTCCTTCAACACCCGGAAAAACCTCCGCCCATCCTTCACCCCCTCCAGATACATACCAATCACCTTAATCTCAGAGTCACGACCAAAATATTCCAGATAGTCCGTGGAATCAAGTACGATGCCATTGCCAAAACTCACCGACTTATTGATATCCACGCCCTGATTATGTGCCTCGAAGGCAAAGGCAATGGCATGGGTGCCGCTCTGCGAAATGAAGCCCACTGGCCCACCGCCGCTATACAGCTCGGGGTTCTGCTTTATCCCGATTTTGGGATTGAAGATGCCCATACAGTTGGGCCCGATGAGATGGAAGTTGGCCTCCTCCGCCATCTGGGTCATCAGGCGTTCCAGCTTTATCCCTTCCTCGGTATCCGTTTCCGCAAAACCCGAGGTAAAGAAATGGGCTGCGGCCACTTCCTTGCGAATACAGTCGGCCAGAATTCTGGGGGCTACCGCTCGCGGCACAGCCACAATCGCGAGGTCGACTGGCTGGGGGATGTCCTGAAGACTGGTGTAGTTCTCCACCCCTAAAGCCTTGATACCCTCAATTTCTTCCGGAGCAATCTGGACGGAATACAACTTCCCCCTGAAGGTGCTCTGGCCGCGGAGCCACATGTAATTGGTCTCGCGTTTGTCCCCCACTACCACCACACACCGGGGGTTAAAGGCCCTCTCTAGTCTATTAAAATCGACTTTCAACGCTCGGCTCCAGACTTAAAATTGTTCATATCATAGCACACTATTTGGTGGATAGGGAATAGAGCCATTTATCAACCTCACCCCCTATATCCCCCTCTCCACTCTTGGAGAGGGGGGAAGATAACAGGAAGAGAGCTTAGCCCTCTTAGACACCCCTACAGGAGTTTGAGAGGGGCTTCGCCCCTCTCTTATCTCTCCTCCCCCTTCCTTTTGTAAGGGAAGGGGGTCAGGGGGATGGGTTACCAAACAATCTCAGGGAATAACGGTTG
>CAYGYD010000057.1:0-10368 GCA_964354005.1 uncultured Dehalococcoidales bacterium
CGGCCAATTCTTCCGCCATCCGCTTGGTCAGGGTAGTTACCAGGCAGCGCTCGCCCCTGCCCACCCGCTTCTTAATCTCGTCCATGAGGTCGTCAATCTGCCCCTTGGTCGGCTTGATTTCAACCGTCGGTTCCAGCAGGCCGGTGGGCCGGACCAGCTGCTCGACAATCTGCTGGCTGTGCTCGTACTCGTAGGGGCCGGGGGTGGCCGAGGTGTAGACGACCTGGTTGACGCGCCGCTGAAACTCGTCAAAGTTCAGCGGCCGATTGTCCAGTGCCGAGGGGAGGCGGAAGCCATATTCCACCAGGGTTTCCTTGCGGGAGCGGTCGCCGTGGTACATGCCGTGAAGCTGGGGTATGGTCATGTGCGATTCGTCCAGAAAGAGCAAGAAATCGTCCGGGAAGTAGTCCAGGAGCGTCCAGGGTGGGCTGCCCGGCGGTCGCTCCGAGAGATGGCGGGAATAGTTTTCCACTCCGGCACAGTAGCCGGCCTCTTTCAACATCTCAATATCGTAGTTGGTTCGGGATTCAAGCCGGGCCGCTTCCAGGACCTTGCCCTGCTGTTTCAATTCCTTCAGCCGCTCCTCAAGCTCCAGCTTGATGCTTTCAATGGCACGCATCAGCTTATCCTGCGAGGTCACGAAGTGCTTGGCCGGATATATATCCACCGAATCAAGCTGGGCCACTATTTCACCGGTCAAGGGGTCGATTTCCACGATACGTTCGACCTCATCGCCGAAGAACTCAAGGCGCAGGGCCAGCTCCTCGTAGGTCGGCTGGATTTCCAACGTGTCGCCACGGATGCGGAACTTGCCGCGGGTGAAGTCAATGTCATTGCGCTCGTACTGCATATCAACCAGCGAGTGGAGGAGCTTATAGCGGTTATAGCTGACGCCCCGCTTCAGGCTCAAGACAAAGCTGCGGTATTCCTCGGGAGAGCCCAGGCCATAGATGCACGAGACCGAAGCCACGATAACCACATCGCGGCGCTCGAAGAGGGCACGGGTGGCGGCGTGGCGGAGCTTGTCAATCTCGTCATTAATATCCGCATCCTTCTCAATGTAAAGGTCGGTCTGGGGAATGTAGGCTTCGGGTTGATAGTAGTCATAGTAGCTGACGAAGTATTCCACGGCGTTATTGGGGAAGAACTCCTTGAACTCGGTATAGAGCTGGGCGGCCAGGGTCTTGTTGTGGCTGATAACCAGCGCTGGTCGCCGGGCGCGGGCGATGACATTGGCCATGGTGAAAGTCTTGCCGCTGCCGGTCACGCCCAGCAGTGTCTGGTGTTTGAAGCCTTTATTTAGACCTTCGACCAGCTTATCCACCGCCTGCGGCTGGTCGCCGGTCATCTTAAAATCGGAAACAGGTTCAAACTGAGACATGGCCCGAATTTATAAACCTTTCACAGAATAGTATATCTCTTTGCTATCTTGGCTTCAATTGGAATTGTTTTTATCCTCACCCCCTGTATCCCCCTCTCCTTAAAAAGGAGAGGGGGAGTGGTTACATAAGAGGGACTCTGTCCCTCTTGACGCCCTTTTCGATTCTATTTGAGGCTTCGCCCCTCTAGACGCCCCTTTTTAATATACCTGTTTGATGAAGGGAGTGCTAGAGGGGGCGTCAGCCCCCCTCTAGAAATTAAAATTCCCTTTCCTCTCTAGGGGAAAGGGATAAAGGGGATGGGGCTAGCGTAACTAGCTCAGCTAGTGGGTTTTTGCTCGCTGGCTCAGCAGGCCCGTTTCTCATTCTAAATGTTGACGAAGTACTTAGGTAGCTGTATTCTATAAGCTTAGGATTGCCTGGGACAAAGAAGCAGGGCTGGCACGACAAGATTGCCGACACCATCGTCATAAAGGCCAAACCAGGGCCGTAGGAGGGGAGGAAGATGAAATGTCCCAATTGTCAGAGAGAGAACGAGCCGACCAGTCTCTTCTGTATCTTCTGCGGCTCACCTTTGGGAGCTCAAGCCGGGTATCCGTCACAATCAGCCCCCGGCTCTCAGGATGCCACCCCACCACTGTCGCCGTCCATTCAGGACGAGTTGCGCCAACTTAGAGAGCAGGTTGCTCGAATCAATGACCGTCTGACCAATCTGGAAGTTCGGCAGGGCATAATTGTGCCGGCTCCGAGGGCAATACCTTCGGTTCCACCGGAATCAGTCCCGGCCATGGCTGCCGCACCTCCGGCAAAAGCCAGACGAGCCAAGCCACGGGAGTGGGAGCAGATTCTCGGGGGCAACTGGCTGGCCAGGATTGGTGTGGTGGCTCTCATAATTGGCGCGGCCTTCTTCCTGAAGTTTGCCTTTGACAATAACTGGCTGGGTCCCCTGGCCCGTGTCATTCTGGGTATTGTTGCTGGCCTGGCCATGGTTGGTGGTGGCTACTACTGGCGGACCAAGTATCCGACTCTGGCCCAGGCTATCACCGGTGGTGGCGTCGCTCTGCTTTACTTATCAATCTTCGCTGCCTTTGCCCTCTTCCAATTGCTGCCCTTCTATCCGGCGGTAGTTTTACTGCTACTGGTCAGCGCCGGTTCGGCGGCTTTGGCCCTGCGGCACAATTCTATGGCTCTCGCTATCATCGGCATTTTCGGCGCATTCAGCGCCCCCTTTATTCTCGGGGCCTTCGGGCCGGGTGTTCCCGGGGGCCGGCAAACTGGAACGGCCATTCAGCTATTAGCCTATATCTGGGTAGTCAACCTGGGAGTCATTGCCCTGTCTACCTTCCGTAACTGGCGCTGGTTCACTCTTCTGGCTCTCGTCAGTTCATTGGCGGCTTTCGGAGGCTGGTATGGCTACTTTGGCGACAGCGTCAGCCTTCTGGTATCGGAGTTAGGCCTGACCATTATCTTCCTGATATTTGTCGGGGCCACAACGCTCTATCATCTGGTGTGGCGTCGAGCGAGCCAGGAGTCTGACTATGCCCTTGTGGCGCTTAATGCCGCCGCCTACTTCGGCATAAGTTGCGGACTGATGTGGGGCGATTTGCGAGCCTGGATGGGGGGATTTTCCCTCGTACTCGGACTATTCTATGGTGGCCTGGCCTATGTTGCTTTGCGGAGAGGCATTGAAACCATAAAACTCAGCCTGTTTGGCGTAGGCATTGCTTTGGTCTTGTTGACAGTAGCTATACCCATCCAGTTCGGCGACAAAGCCTGGGCTACGATAGCCTGGGCGGCCGAGGTTGTGGTTCTCATGTGGCTGTCCCTCACTCTAAGAATAGCCCAACTCCGCTGGTTCAGTATTGGCGTCTTTGCCATTATGACGGTGCGTCTCCTCTTCTTTGATACGACCATTGACATGCGTACCTTTCGGCCGATATTGAATGAGCGTTTCCTCGCTTATCTGGTTGGTATTGCCGCGTTGTACCTGTCGGCTTACCTTCTCTGGCGAGAAAGAGAAAGAGTTCCGGATTGGGCTGCGTTCGCCGCAACTTTCCTGGTGGCCGCTAATTTCTTCACCCTCTGGCTATTGAGCTTTGAGGTCTGGGATTATTTCGACACCCGCACATTGATGACCGGCCGAGCTATCCGGAGCGCCCAGAACATCTCACTTACTGCCCTCTGGGCAGTTTACGCCGTTATTCTTCTGGTCATTGGTATTGCCAGGCGCTGGCGGGTAGTTCGCCTGGGTGCCCTGGCTCTGCTGGCGGTATCCATCGTGAAAGTATTTGTCTATGATGTGTGGGTATTGGAGCGGGTATATCGGATTATAGCCTTCGTGGGGCTGGGTGTCCTTCTTCTGATCAGTGCCTACCTTTATCAGCGGTACAGCAAGGCAATCAGAGGCTTTCTGCTCAAGGACTGACCGGCTATTCAACCGGTGTGCCTCTGTCATAACTGCCCAGATGGAATCCTGACCAGTCAGGAGGTGGGAAATGAAGAAGTTACTTATTCTCTGCGCCGCATTTCTGTTCGTCTTCCTCTCTCTGGCATCAGTGGCTGGCTGCCAGCAGCAACCCGCTACTTCATTAGCTCCGACTCTAACATCCACGGCAACTACCACTCCAACGCTGACTCCTACCTCGACGCCGACTCCTACTTCTACATCCATTCCAACCCCCAGTCCAACTTTGACATGGACGCCAACCCCAACGCCCACACTATCGCCACGTCCAGTAGCCCTGTTCACATATTCAAGTAAGTTGTTTTTCTACAGCATATCTTACCCTCCAGATTATACTGTTAACGATAAGGATGCTTCGGCAGTAATTATCGAGAAGCCTGGAATTGGAGGAATCGTTGTCATTGTTGACAAAGTAGCTGTCAACTCGACACCCAAAAACTACCTCGATGCAGTAGTACGTTTGAAAAAAAGTGGTCTTCCAGACTGGGCCTCAAGTTCTCAGATGGAAGTAACTGAAAATGGTGCGGTAATAGGGTACAAGTTTGACTATTCACATTCCTTGGAAGGCAAGAAATTCATCGGTAAATGCGTGGTGATATAGAAGGGCGGTTACGCATATTATGCCCTATTCGAGACCATTGAATCAGAGTGGGGCAGTAATAGCACGCTGGCAGCCAGATGTGTAGATAGTTTCACCAGTCCAAAAGTCGCCACTGGTTCTTATACAAATGCGGCGATAGGATTGTCCATTATCCTTCCCGCAGGCTGGAGTGTGGTTGAAACCGGTCTTACAGGCAATCCGGTGCTTGACATGAGCCCACCCTATGACCAAGTGCCAGTACGCGGGCAGCTATATATCGAAACGGTCTCTCCCGGCACGACGGCGCAACAATACTCAGCTAACCAAACTTCGCTACTCACTCGAATACAGGGTGTTCAGGTTGTAAGTGAAGGAGCTTTCGTATTTGCTAATGGCATCACAGGTTATGAGTCTACAGTGTCCATAAACATTGCTGGTCAGCTTGCCAAGAGTAGAGCGATTGTGGTCGTGAGCGGAAACCGGGCATACCGGCTCATATTTTCTGGAGCTCCCACAGATGTAGAAGCACTATCAATTTCAATTACGCAGCTTGCTAAGACTCTGGTGGTTTCTTAACCCTGTGTTTTTGGTGGCAGGCGTAATCAGCGGTTTAGGTACTGAAATGAAGAAGCCACTCCTTGCATGCGCCGCATTCCTACTCGTCTTCCTCTAGCCAGGGTGTCCGAGAGGGGCGAAGCCCCTCTCTCAAATGTCTTCCCTCTCCCCTTTCCAAGGGGAGAGGGATAAAGGGTGAGGGGTTGTGAAGCTATCTTGATAGCTTTCTTGACACAAATAGCCAGCAGATGGTAATTTGATACCGTTGACCTTTGACTATTGAAGGCAGATTCAGTCAATGATGTCTACTCAAGAGTGCCAGTCAGCCGTCCCGGCTGTAGTCCTGGTGTACCTATCAAATCTCGGTCTGTTCTGGCGTGAGTGGCCAAGGAAAGGTTGAGAAGAGCTAGGATGTTGAAATTATTATCAGGAAATGAAGCTTTTGCTCTGGGTGCCTACCATGCTGGTGTCAGGGTGGCCACTGCCTATCCCGGAACCCCCAGCACTGAGATTCTTGAGTCCATTGCCCGCTTTGACGACGTCTACGCCGAATGGTCAACTAATGAGAAGGTGGCTACGGAAGTGGCGCTGGGCGCGGCTTATGCTGGCGTTCGGACGTTGGTCTCAATGAAGCAGGTCGGGCTGAATGTGGCCAGCGACCCCTTTATGGCGGCGGCTACCACCGGGCTCAACGCCGGGATGGTGGTGATTTCGGCCGATGACCCGGGAATACACAGCTCGCAGAACGAGCAGGACAACCGCCACTACGCTCGATTGGCCAAAGTGCCCATGCTGGAGCCCGCTGACAGCCAGGAAGCCTACGACATAATGGCTTATGCCTTTGACCTCAGCGAGAAGTTTGATACTCCGGTGATGGTGCGTACGACCACCCGTATCTCTCATTCTAAGTCGGTGGTGGATGTGCACCGTAACCGGGTGGTGCCGGACAGACCAGTGGCTTTCAAACATGATGTCACCAAATATGTGATGTTGCCGGTTCACGCTCGACTCAGACATCCAATCATTGAGGAGCGGCTGGTCAGACTGGCTGATTTTGCTGAGACTTTCCCCCTGAGCCGGGTGGAGTGGAGCGACCTCAGTCTGGGCGTCGTGACCAGCGGGGTGGCTTACCAGTATGCCCGGGAAGTCTTTCCCAAAGCCTCTTTCCTCAAACTGGGCATGACCTACCCCCTGCCGCAGAACTTAATCCGCGATTTCGCGGCCAAAGTAAAAAGACTAATCGTCATTGAGGAGCTTGACCCATTCCTTCAGGAAAATATCCAGGCGATGGGCTTAAAGGTTACCGGTAAAGAATTTATCCCGCGGGTTGGCGAGCTTAATCCCGACATTATCGCCGAAGGCGCTCGTACGGCTGGTCTCCTGCCGAAGGTTTCACCTCAGCCCAAGATAGACCTGTCCAAACTACCCCGCCGTCCGCCTCTTCTCTGCCCGGGCTGTCCCCATGCCGGCATGTTCTTTGTGCTCAGCAGCCTGGGACAGCGACTCAAATCACCCGGTGCTAAGAATAAACCAGCCAGGGAGCCGAAGTTGATTATTACCGGCGATATTGGCTGTTATACGCTGGGCACCTATCCGCCACTCAATGCGTTGGATACTACTGCCTGCATGGGTGCCAGCATTGGGCAGGCTCTTGGTATGGCCAAGGCCGGCATTAGTCGTAACCGGATTGTCGCTGTTATTGGGGATTCCACTTTCTTGCACTCAGGCATCACTCCTCTGGTCAACGCTGTGTATAACCAGGGACAAATCACGGTTGTCATTCTGGATAACGGGACAACCGCTATGACGGGACATCAAGACCATCCGGCTACCGGTATCTCGGCCCAGGGCAAACCGACCCAGGCCGTTAAGCTGGAGGACCTGGTGCGTGGTATGGGTGTTCATAATGTCAAAGTGGTTGATGCCTTTAACATCAGGAACCTTCGGGCAGCGCTCAGGGAGTCTCTGGAAAAGCCGGAGCTGTCTGTTATTATTGTCCGGGGTGCCTGCTCGGTGCGTGTGCCCCGCCGTTCGGCCTCCAGAGCCGTGGACACTGCGAAATGCAATCAGTGTGGTACCTGTCTGTTAATCGGGTGCCCGGCGATTCAGAGTGACAACGGGCAGGTTTTCATTGATGTGTCTCTTTGTGTGGGTAGCGCCTGCACCATCTGCCAGCAGATTTGCCCCCGGCAGGCCATTGGCGAACGAACTTAGAGCGAGGTCGTGAAGTAACAGTGAAGAAGTTAGGAGTACTGGTTACCGGGGTGGGTGGGCAGGGTATTATTCTGGCCAGCGACATTCTGAGCGAGGCGGCCTTAGCCGCGGGATACGATGTCAAAAAGACGGATACTATTGGCATGGCCCAGCGGGGTGGGGCAGTGCTCAGCAATGTACGCATTGCGTCCAAGGTCTACTCCCCGCTAATCAAGGAGGGGGAGGTTGACTTGCTTCTGGCCTTTGAAAAGCTGGAAGCGGCCCGGTGGGGCAACTACCTGCGACCGGGGGCAATTGCCATTGTGAACCAGCATGCCCAGCCCCCACTGGCGGTCAACCTGGGCTATGAGCATTACCCCGGCGATGAGGAGATAACCGGTATCCTCAGACAGCGAGCGGAGCGTATTTATTATGTGAATGGCACCACTCGGGCGAGAGAAATCGGGGATGTCAGAACGCTCAACATGTTTATGCTGGGCTGTGCCTCAGTGTTCCTGCCCCTCAAGGTGCAGACCTGGCATGAGACCATTTCTCAGCATGTGCCAGCCAGGGCAAAGGAAATGAATATTGCCGCCTTTGCGGCTGGCAGAAAGGAAATCCGAAATGTCAATCTCGGATAAAGTCAGAACGGGCATGGCGCAGGGGTCATGGATTCGGCGGATGTTTGAGGAAGGGGCGAGCCTGAAAAAACAGTTCGGTGAGGCTAATGTCTTTGACCTTTCGCTGGGTAACCCGGTCATGGAACCCCCGGCCGAGTTTCGTCGTGAGTTGAAACGACTGGCCGAGAACCCTTTGCCGGGAATGCACCGGTATATGGAGAACGCTGGCTATGCTGAGACCCGGGCTGCCGTGGCCCTTCAGCTTGCCACCGAGACCGGTCTCAATTTCACGGCGAATGATATTGTAATGACCTGCGGCGCGGCTGGCGCCCTGAACGTGGTCTTGAAAGCCCTGCTTAATCCCGGCGATGAAGCTGTCATCTTTGCTCCCTTCTTCGTTGAGTACTTGAACTATGTTGACAACCATGGTGGTATCAGCAAAATCGTGCCTACGGACGAACTTTTTTTGCCCCGGCTGGATGCTCTGGAGGCGACCATTACGGCTAAGACTAAGGCCGTAATCATCAACTCGCCCAATAACCCGACGGGCGTGGTTTACAGCGAGGGGTATCTGCGCCAACTGGGGCAGGTGCTCCACAAAAAGGAAGCCAAGTTCGGGACACGGATTTTCCTTATCAGCGATGAAGCCTATCGCAAGATTATTTATGATGGGCTGACCTACCCGCCCGTATGGTCGCACCACCGCCGCAGCATCGTGGTCACTTCACACTCCAAGGACTTGGCCCTGCCCGGCGAGCGGATTGGCTATATTGCTGTCCACCCCGACTGTACTGACAAACAGGTGCTCATCGACGGATTTATTTACTGTAACCGCATCTTGGGCTTCGTCAATGCTCCGGCCCTGATGCAGAATGTTGTGCGGCAGTTGCAGGCGGTTACTGTCTCGGTGGCGGAATATCAAAGGAAGCGCGACTTCCTCTACCAGCGCCTCACCGCTATGGGCTATTCCATGGTGAAACCTCAGGGCGCATTCTACATGTTTCCGAAATCACCATTAGACGACGATGTTGCTTTTGTCCGGGAGCTACAGCAGTTTCGGGTGCTGACGGTGCCCGGTCAGGGTTTTGGCACACCGGGGCACTTCCGTATCTCCTACTGTGTTGACGACCACACGATAGAGGGTTCCCTCGACGGCTTTCGCCAAGTAGCTAAGAAATTCAAGCTCAGTTAGTGTGTGATTGAACCTCACCCCCTTAGTCCCCCTCTCCTTGAAAAGGAGAAGGGGAAGAAAATAGAAAGAGGGGCGTAGCCCCTCTTTCAACTGTTTCCCCCTTCCCTTACTAAGGGAAGGGGGTCAGGCCTGCCCGCCGCACAAGGCTTTGGCAGGCGGGGGGATGGGTTTCCAATTCCACCAACGGAGGCGCATATGCCGAAAAAAGAAGTTACGGTATCCGAGAATGTAGCCGGACTTCGGGCTAAAGAAGCGAAGGAGCCAATCGCCAGGTTTCTGAAGATGCGATTGGTGGAGCTAAGTCCGGGCTACGCTAAGGTGGTGATGAAGGTCAGACCGGAATATCTCAACTTCAATGGTCTGATTTTCGGCGGCATTATCGTGGCCGTGGCCGACCAGGCTTTTGCCTACGGTTCCAATTCCCTATCCTTGCCCAGCTATGCCTCTCAGTTCAATATTCATTTTGTTGCCGGCCCCAGCGTGAATGACGAGCTTATTGCCGAATGCCGGGTAGTGAAGAGCGGCCGGCGGGTGGGTATCTCGGAAATGACGGTGACCAATCAGGAGGGCAAGCTAATTGCCAAAGCCACCGGCACCACTATTCCTGTTGAGTCAGATAAGCGCGAGAAGAGGCAAGTGTGACAATATGAGCGATTGGCAGCGACTCTTGAAAGCCGACCCGACCGACTGGCTGCTGGAAGCGGACAATCCTTCGGTGCGTTATTTCATCCTGACTGACCTGTTAGAGAAGCCGGAGAGTAATCTATCGGTGCGCAAAGCCCGGCGTGAAATTATGACCACGGGCATTGTGCCCAAAATCCTGGCGAAGCAGAAGCCGGGCGGTTACTGGGAGATAGCCGAGGATTTCTATGTCAGGGCTAAATATCGGGGAACAGTATGGCAAATCATCATTCTGGCTGAGCTGGGCGCGGATGGAAATGATGACCGCATCAAGCAGGCTGGTGAATTCATATTAGAGAGGTCTCAAGACCGCGAGAGCGGTGGTTTTGCCTATCGGGGTGCGGCGGGTGGCGGCGGCTTACATTCGGCGGTAATACCCTGCCTCACCGGCAATATGGCGTGGGGTCTCATCCGGCTGGGTTATCTGGATGATACCCGGGTTCAGCGGGGCATCGACTGGCTCGTGAAATACCAGAGATTCGATGATGCTGATGGACCATCGCCCAGGGGCTGGCCCTACGATAAGCGAGAACCATGCTGGGGCAAACATACCTGCCACATGGGCGTGGTCAAAGCCTTGAAAGCGCTGGCGGAAATCCCGGAAGGCAAGAGAACTAAGGCTGTGAAAAGCACGATCGAAAAGGGTGCGGAATATCTGCTCAAGCATCACATTCACAAGCGGAGCCACAACTTGGAGCGGGTCT
>CAYGYD010000058.1:0-10148 GCA_964354005.1 uncultured Dehalococcoidales bacterium
CTGCAGACCCGGCTCAGTTCCTCCACCACCAGACAGAGGTCAAGGCAGCCTCCACCCAGCCCCTCGTATTCTTCGGGAATAAAAACGCGGAACATATCGGAGTTAGCCAGGTCTTTCATTATGTCCCAGGGAAACTGCTCCTTCTCATCAAGTTCGGCTCTAACGGGGAGTATCCTCTCCTCGGCAATCCGGCGGGCCAGGTTCTTGATTGTCTTCTGCGGTTCGGTTAGAAAATACTCCAAACTACCCTCCCTATTTCGCTCAGGTTCTGTGAACGGCGGGGAATTCGTGTTGTTAGACTAGAAGTCAGTAATCGGCGGCTCTTTCAAAGGCCGCTACACGCTGGTTCAATCTAGCTTATTATAAGTGTCGCCACATACCTGATGTCAAGCAAAAGGCTCACCGCATTGAACCTCACCCCATTAATCCCCCACTCCAGCACTTTCTTTCTTAACCGATTGCCGAACGCGGAGTGCCTGGACATAGAGCAGGATTAGCGCCATGTATCTAATCACTATGAGTGAAATTCTAATGCTAGGATGATTTGACATAGACATAAAGCCGAAGAGCAGTAGAGTCAGAACCACATTGGGTATGTCAAACACATAGAATGAAAGCCGGGAGATACGTGGCGTGAAGACCAGGAATGGAAGTAACCAGAGTATGTATTGCGGCGAAAAGATACGGTTAGCGAGGAGGAAGGAGCCCAACACGGCGGCGGTAAAGCCCAGCAGCAAGACGCGAGTTTCCGCCGTAGAGCCAAGAATGCCGCCTTTATGGCCTCGATTCAGGATTATGCCAAAGGTTGCCACATAGAGAAGCGGGAAGAAGATAGTGGCGGCTTTTGTCCCAAGGAACTTCCAGATGAGCCAGACCAGACCATCAGTAGTTGGTTCACGAGTTGTCTGCCAGACATATGGGAAAGCCCAGGCTTTAAAATCAAGGAGCATGAAGCTTGAGTTTACCAGTAACCAGACTCCGCCGGCTATGGCGCAGTAGCGTATCGCATCCCGTGGCTTCTTACCCAGAAGGAAGAGCGGGATAAGAATAATCGGATAAATCTTAAGGACTATGCCCAGCCCTAAAGCGGCGGAACTCCAGTCCTCATTGCCCTTAAAACGGAAATAGACTGCCAGCACGGTAAGGAATACCGCCGGCATATCAAAGTTCAGTAGAGCATAAAAAAACATAGAAGGAGCGACGGCCCAGAAGACCCATACCTTCCAGGTAGCTGGCTTGGGCTCAACAAGGGACATTAGCTTCCATATCAACCAGGTAGTCCCGAGAGCGAAAGCAGATAGGAAAAAAGTATTAACAGCTAGAAATGCCTCATAGCTAAAGCTTTTAGAAAAAAACATGGTCAGGTAAGTAGTGAGTTTGAAGTAAAGGAACAGGCCGGCCGGGTACTCTATCTGGAAGAAAACATTCTGTCTCAGTATCCCTCCGTAGTTCATGTGAATATACCAGATATCGCCCGGGTAGGTTCCTATGGAATCATAAATGGGCCAGTAAAAACGCCGCAAGGTGTAGCCAATAGCCAGAGCGCAGATAAGGCCAGTACATATGAATACTGGAGAGCGAGGGATTCTCCGAACCTTGCGGACAGTGCGTAAAGCCAGATTAGTCGGTTCTATTGTTGCCCCCACATTCTCTCCGTGACGCATCCACATTGTAACATTCACTTCACTAGGAAACCAACTCAATCTCACTTTTTCAAAAACATCTTTGACCCACTTGGTAACCAGAGTATCCGGTCGGCAAGGAGAGGGGGGAAGAAAAGAAAAAAGAGGGGCGAAGCCTCTCTTAGATGCCCCAGGAAAGACAATACCGGGAGTCTGAGAGGGACAAAGTCCCTCTTTTTCTTTCTCCCCCTTCCCTTGTTAAGGGAAGGGGGTCAGGGGGATGGGTTTTTGACATCTCATGGCCAAAACTTGGCAAAGAAAATAAAATCTGCTACACTTTGGAATTAAATCATAGTGTGTATAGGAGGATAGCTTTGGTGATTGGACAGCAGATTGTTGACACAGCGAGACGAGAGGCCAGGACCCTGCTAAGTGAGATAGAGGCGAAAGAACTCCTCAAGCAGGCAGGAGTGAGTGTCGTTGAGACTAAACTGGCGAGGTCCAAGGACGAGGCGATTGCCCTGAGTCGGGAACTGGGCTTCCCGGTAGTTCTGAAAATAGCCTCGCCGGATGTGGTACATAAGAGTGATGCCGGTGGTGTCAAGCTGGGCTTGAGGACATCCCAGCAAGTTGGCAAAGCCTATGACAGCATCATGCAATCAATTAAGACACAGTTTCCCCAGGCCAAGATTCAGGGTGTCTCTGTGCAGAAGATGGCCCGGACGGGTACGGAAGTCATTATTGGCATGTCCAAGGACGCTCAATTTGGGCCGGTTATCATGTTTGGTCTCGGCGGCGTTCTGGTAGAAATCCTTAAGGATGTTTCCTTCCGTATCGTGCCGCTGGCCAAGCGGGATGCCCGGGAAATGATACGGGAAATCAAAGGCTACCCCTTGCTTGAGGGCTATCGTGGGCGAGAGCCAGTGGATGTGGCTAATCTGGAGGACTTAATCCTCAAGGTCTCCAATTTTGTGGAACAGCATCCTGAAATCAAGGAACTTGACCTTAACCCTATCTTTGCCTACAAGGATGGGGCGGTGGCGGTGGATGCCCGGGTGATTCTGGAGGCGAGTTAGCGTGAGTCTGGGCCGGATGCTGGGGGTGGTGGCGCGGCGCTATGGCCAGAAGACAGCGCTCATCTCGAACCAGCGCCGGCTGTCTTACGCTGATTTAAACGAGGCTTCTAACAGATTAGCCAGTGCCTTACTGAAACTGGGGGTGGGGAAGGGCGACCGGGTGGCGGTGTTGCTGGGTAACAGCCCGGAGTTTGCTATCGGCTTCTTTGGCATCATCAAAACTGGTGCCGTCGCCGTTCTCCTCGACCCCAAGTATAAGTTAGGCGAGCTAACCTCTCTTTTAGCTCACTCCCAGCCGAAGGTTCTACTTACGGAAAGCCTCACCCTGGAGCCGTTAATCCCGGCTTTGCCACGGTTCAAGTGTATCCAGCAGGTCATCGACCTGAGTGGTCAGCCTAAGGGGCAATTCCTCAGTTATGACGAATTGCTGGCCTCAGGTTCGGCAGCGAAGACTAAGTCGGAGCCCGGGCCGGATGATTTAGCCATAATCGCCTATACCTCGGGACCATCTTTTGACCCCCACGGCATTATGCTGACCCACCAGAACATAGTCACGGAAACCGAGATTTCCGCCGAAGGTTTTGCCCTGACTGATAAGGATATAGTCCCGCTCTTTGCCCTGCCCTTACATCACGCCGTAGGCTTGACTATCGTGGTGCTGACCACGATTTATCATGGCGGCACAATAGTCATGCTACCTGGCTTGTCTCTGCCGACCCTGCTGGGAACGCTGGAAAAAGAAAGGGCCACCCTGTTAATCGGGGTTCCTTTCATCTTTGCTCTCCTGGTTCGCCATGCTGAGGAAGAAGGGATTAAGTACGACCTGAGTTCCCTGCGGCTCTGTGGCAGTGGTGGCTCACCCCTGCCGGTTGAGGTCAGTCAGCGTTTCAAGCAGTTGTACGGTCGGCACATCGCTCAGTTCTGGGGATTGACTGAGACTACGGCGCACATCACGTGCCAGGCGGTTGACGGCAGTGGTGTCCTCGGTTCAATCGGGAAGCCATTGCGCGGCTGTGAGGTCAAGGTAGTGGATGACGAGGGCCGGGCGTTGCTGCCTAGCCAGACAGGAGAGTTGATTTGTCGCGGTCCGTTGATGAAGGGTTACTACCATAATCCCAAAGCGACGGCCGATGTGATTAAGGGTGGCTGGCTCTATACCGGTGATATCGGCAAGATTGATAGTGAGGGTAATATCTTCATCACCGGCCGCAAGAAAGATATAATCATTGTCAAGGGGCAGAATATCTCTCCCAGCGATATTGAATTGGTCTTATCGCGTCACCCCAAAGTGGCTGAGGTGGCGGCACTGGGTATCCCCGATGAGGCAGGGGGAGAAGTCGTGGGGGTGAGCATCTGTTTGAAGGCCGGGACAACCGCCACAGAGTCGGAAATCAAGCACTTCTGCCTGGAACGCCTGGCGAATTATAAGGTACCGAAGCGGGTCTTCTTTGTTGATTCCATGCCCAAAACCAACACGGGTAAGATTGATAAAGAGACACTCCGGGAGTTTCTATCTATTCCGCCTATCTTTCCTAAGGTGGCCGTTTCTTAGACAAAGAGCAGGCTGGCACAAAGAGGGGGACTGCTGCCTTAGCCCCATAAACCCGGCGAATTTGGGGGGGTTGCCAAACTCTTTATTGTCTGCTATTATTGATGCAGCTGGGATACATAGTAACTCTAAATATAAATTGCGAGTGAGGTAATGGTGATGCCGTCGCGACGCGAACTGATAAAGGGTAATATTGATTCTCTGCTGCTGAGCCTGATTGGCCAGCAGCCGATGTATGGCTATCTGATTCTGAAGGAGCTGGAGAAAAGGAGCCTGGGTTACTTCAGGTTTAAAGAAGGTACTCTTTATCCGGCGCTTCACCGCCTGGAAAAGGCGGGCCTGATTGTCAGCAAGTGGGAGATGTTGCCCAGTGGCCGGCAACGCCGGTACTACTACCTAATGGAGAAGGGGCAGCGATTGCTGGCGGTGAAGCGGAGCCAGTGGCTGGATTTCTCCGCGGCGGTGAATCTGATTATCCAGCCGTTAGGGGCTTAGCTGAGGAGAGGCAGTGGCCACAGCAGTCAGTCAGTATTTGAATGATATCAGAAATAACCTGAGAATGGACCTGCCGTCTGAGGCGGAAGTTATCCGCGAGTTACAGACGCATATTGAGGATAAACTGGCGGAGATGAAAGCGGCCGGTCTATCCGAGGAAGAAGCGGCCCGGGTCTGCCTCAGAGTGTTCGGTTCCGCCAAGCTGGTGGCCCGCCAGATATACGAGGCGCACAGCCAGGGTAACTGGCAGCAGGCACTGATGGCTTCACTGCCACACTTCCTTTTCGCCCTCCTTTTTGCTCTGAACTGGTGGCAGGGTATCGGCTGGCTGGCTGTCACGCTGGGTTTAATTCTGAGCACGGCTATCTACGGTTGGTGGCGTGGTCAACCTGTCTGGCTCTTCCCCTGGCTGGGCTATTCCCTAATTCCAGCGATTGTGGCCGGCATACTCCTAATCTATCTCCCCATAGGGTGGGCGTGGCTGGCCATCGTGGTCTATGTCCCGCTGGCTCTCTGGCTGATTTGCTTTGTCGCCATTCAGACTATCAAGCGCGACTGGCTCTATATTGCTCTGACGCTGTTGCCGATACCGATTATCATCGGCTGGTTTTTGGCCGTCGCCGAAGAAGGCCAATTACTGGCGCTCAGTCTTGACCAGATTCAGCAGTCCGCCCGCTGGATTGGCTTGAGTTTTCTGGCTTTAGGCGCCACCGTAGCGGCCTTTATCCGTTTGCGACAGCGCTGGCTGAAGGTGACGCTGTTAGTGGTCTCCGGGTTTTTGACCCTGATTATGGTCGCCTGTTACGCCGGGGGCAGGCTTGGTCTGCCGGCCTTCCTGGTGTTAAACCTCGTCATGTTAGCGCTGTTATTGGTTCCGGCACTGCTGGAACGCCGGCTCAGGCGCAGTCGAGGGCAACTAACGACTTAAGAAGCCATCTAATCAGGAGATTCCGGATGCAGAAAGTGGCTATCGTGGCTGACAGTATCGCCTGCCTGACCCCGGAAATGGTCAGGCAGTATCGCCTTCAGGTAATACCGATTAATATCCATTTTAATGGCCGGATTTACCGGGATGGTGTGGACCTGACTTCAATGGAAGCTTACCGCCTGCTGGAAAAGGACCCCGAGCACTTTGCTTCCTCACCGGGGTCAGTCGGCGAGTATGTTGAAGCCTATCGGGCGGCATCGACTTACGCTGATGGTATCTTATGTATTACCATTTCTTCCCAGCTCAGCACCCTCTATGACATGGCCCGGGTGGCCAAGGAAGAGGCCCAAAAAGAACTGCCGCAGATTCCAATCGAGGTGCTGGATTCCAATACAGCCGCCTGTGGGGAGGGTTTAATCGTTACGGCGGCGGCGCGAGCCGCGGCCGAGGGCAAGAATCTGTCTGAGGTGGTTAGAATAGCGCAGAAGGTAAGTGAGAAGGTCAGTGTCATCGGCATTATGGAGACAGTCCGCCATGCCTATCGAACAGGCCGTATCCCCAAGATTACCGCGCGGATGGGTTCTATGCTCAGTATCAAGCCGGTCTTCTCCATCTCGGATGGTGTGGTGCATATTGCTGGCCTGGCCCGGAGCAAAGAGCAGGCAGTGAAACGGGCCCTGACTATGATGAGAAAGAAAGTGGGGACCAAGCTGGTCCATGTGGCGGTGGCACACGCCGATGTGCCTGAGGAGGGCAAGAGCCTAAAGGAGCGAATCTCCACCGAATTCAATTGTGTTGAGGTCTGGCTAACCGACTTCTCGCCGGTAATGGGTTATGTCACCGGTGCCGGGGTGCTCGCCATCGCCTTTTACCCTGAGGACTGAAGCCTGAATCAGTGGCCGAGTTATCATATCTCGGAAGGGAGGGTTTATGTGGCCAGTGTAGCTGTGATTGCTGATAGCATGTCCTGCCTGCCCAGGGACCTGGTCGAGCAGTACGGAATTGGGATTGTGCCCCTTAGCATCTGCTTTCGGGGCACGGTCTACCGGGACTGGATAGACATCAGTCCTACCGAAGCTTACAAGCTGTTTTTGCAGGAACCGGAGGCTTTTACTACTTCCCCGGCTTCACCGGGGAACTTTCTGGAGGCCTACAAAGAGGCCAGCCAGCGAGCCAAAAATATCCTCTGCGTCACCCTCTCCGCCAGATTGAGTACCGGGTATGACATGGCGCGTGTGGCCCAGGAAGATGCCAAACGGGAACTGCCAGGCGTATCAATCGCTGTCGTGGATTCTCAGACAGTGACGGCGGCGGAGGGGTTTATCGCTCTGGCGGCGGCCCGGGCGGCGGCGGCCGGGAAAACTCTGGCGCAGGTGACCAAAATTGCGGAAGAGGTGCGGGAGAAGGTCTGCTTTGTTTGTGTTCTGGATACCATCCGTCATGTTTACCGCACCGGGCGCATCCCCAAGATTGCGGCCCAGGCGGCCTCGGTGCTCAATATCAGGCCGATACTAAGCAGTTCTTCCGGGTTGGTGCGTTTTATCGGGGCGACCCGAAACATGAAGCATGGCATAGAGCGCCTCCTTCAAATAATGAAGGCAAAGGTCCGCCGTAGCCCGGTGCATGTGGCCGTAATGCATGCCTTTGCGCCCGAGGAGGCCGAGAAGATTAAGAAAAGGGTCGCTGCTGAATTTAATTGCGCTGAGTTGTGGGTTGCGGAGTTCAGCCCGGTGATGGGCTATGCTACCGGTACCGGGACCTTAGGTCTGGCTTTTTACAAGGAAGAAAAGGCGTAACCGGGCGAAAGGACTTTCTGGGAGCGTCTGGCTATGCCCAATGCGATTCTGGCAATAATTCTGGGGTACCTTCTCGGTTCAATCCCCACCGCCTATATCATGACTCGCCTCTTCAAGGGTAAAGATATCCGGCAGTTGGGCGGGGGCAATGTTGGTGGTCTGAACACCTACCGTGAAGTCGGATTTCTGCCAGCGCTGGTGGTGGGCCTGGTTGACATGGGTAAGGGGGCGGCGATGGTGGCTATTGCCTACTGGCTGCTGGACCTGTCCCAGTTGTACGTCATGCTGGCGGGACTGGCGGCAGTGATTGGACACATGTGGATGGTCTTCCTGAAATTCAGCGGTGGCAAGGGCATGGGGCCAACCTTCGGTGCCCTGGCGATTCTGCTGCCTCTCTATGGCTACTGGTATGGCTTTCTCATATTTGTTGCCGTGATTGCTGTTCCTTTTGCTGTTACCCGTAATGTGGCCCTGTCAATGGGCATTGGTCTTGTTTTTCTACCACTTATTGTCTGGCTGATAACAGGGTCGGAACTGGCGACTCTTCTGGCCGTCATCCTCGGGTTATTGATTGCTACCAAGTTCTTCCCCACGGCCAGGGAAGCCTGGGCCAGAAACGAAAATACCAAGTCCTTTGTCTTTGATGATGGCCAGCAACATAAGAGGTTGGGAGGGTAGTTCCTGCCCTGATGGTTCCTCTAATGGTTCATGTCATTGCGAGGGCACAGCAGGTGCCCGCGGCAATCTCAACGAAATCTGGGATATGATTGTCATTTCTTCGCTACACTCGTAATGACAATCTAAAGGAATCACAGGCAAATAGAACCTCCCCAAAAGGGGTCTGAGCTCCTTCACATAGCTTGGTGACACCTATTCTAGCGTCTTACCATTGTCATGATGCCTTAACCCTATCCCCTTAATCCCCTTCCCCTATTTAGGGGAAGGGGAAGAAAAATAAGAGAGAGGCGGAGCCTCTCTCTGCCTCTCCTTCTGGGGTATCTGGCGGGGGCGCAGCCCCTTCAACCCCCATGCCAAAGATTGGTCATGCCCCTAGGGTACTTAAGAGGGGCTACGCCCCTCTTTTAATTTATATCCCCCTCTCCTTAAAAGGAGAGGGGGATTAACGGGGTGAGGTTGATAAAGAACCTCATATTGACACCCACTGACGGCGGAATTACAATAGTTCACGCCTTAACCTGTTGTTCCTGCCAGGAAAGGGAGGGTTTCTTCATGGAGCGGCAGATTCGGTTTTGCACCACCCCCGATGGTGCGCGTCTGGCTTATTCCATTAGTGGCCAGGGACCTGGCTTAGTTATACCTCCAGGTTGGGTTAGTCACCTTGAGCTGAGCTGGGGAGGCCCCATTCTTAGCGCGTTCTGGGAAAAGATAGCACGTCATCATACAGTGGTTACTTACGATAAGCGTGGCGCCGGCCTTTCCGGCCTGACTCAACTCGGTGCTGAGGATAGGCCTCACCTCTGCCTGGTGGATGAGATAGATGCCAAGGCACACGAGGCCTGGCCGTATGCGGCGCTACTGCCGTGCCTGGACGCGGCAGTGGCTAAGGGCATACCGTGTGTCTTTGTGCTGGCCGGAAGCTCAGGGTCCAGCGTGGCCGAGATGAAAGAACGGATGGCCGCCCGGCCCAAAGGTGCTGACCTGCTCAGCCGCATTCCCGTCTGGAACGAGTACGAGATACCACAGATGAGCCTCGGTGACCGGGCGCTGGTTGTCCTCACCCAGTTCCGGCAGGTGGGGCGGGAGATGGGGCGAGAGATTCAGTCGGTGGAGAAGCTCGGCCTGTACTACATTATCCTGAATTCCCGTTTGACCAGTGCTCGCCAGCTACGGGAGCTGGCCGTCCGGGCTGTTGAGCGGATGCCAGCGAGTGAAGACCGGGTAAAGTATGACCACCTCTTTGGTGCCGGAGACCCGGAGAACAAGGAATTCTGGCTGAAAGCCCTCCCGGCGGCCAAAGACCTGGCCAACCGGTTTGTAACGCTGGAAGATTAAGGTCAATGAAGTGAGCCTGAAATCATACGAAAAGAGGAGGGGAATATGTTAGCCTTGAAGACCGAATTTCTCTGTGATGTCATCGTAGAACTCGACCTCGAGGGCATGGTCAACATCGGTGCTACGCCGAGTGGTGTGAGAATGATTGTCTATGTAAAGGGCGGTAAAGTTGAAGGGCCGAAGCTAAAGGGGGTTATCCTCCCGGGCGGCGGCGATTGGTTTACGATTCGCCCTGATGGCGTCATGCAACTTGATGTTCGGGTCGCCATGCGGACGGATGACGGAGATACCATCTATGTGTACTACCGCGGCATAAATACAATGACGCCCGAGATAAGGGGGCGGATTATGGGGGGCGAGACGGTGGACCCATCGGAGTACTATTTCCGGACAACGCCGGTCTTCGAGACAGCTTCCGAAAAGTATGGCTGGCTCAACCGTATAGTTGCCGTGGGAGTCGGGCAGCTTACGGCAACGGATCTCCGTTACAGCATTCATGCCGTCCTGTAGTGTAATTGAGCAACATATATGGTGGGATTAACGGGGTGAGGTAGATAAATATTCAAGTTTAGGCATCACTATTGTATTGAAGTGGTAAAGGGTCTAGCGAACTAGAGAAAAACCGTCTATAATTAGGATTATGGAAAATGCTCAGCTTGCGGGCGAGGT
>CAYGYD010000059.1:0-9982 GCA_964354005.1 uncultured Dehalococcoidales bacterium
TTGCTGATGCCGTGCGAGAAAACCTGATACTGGTGAGCGAAAGAGGTACGTTCGCAGGCAGGTGTAAGATTTGCCGAAGTTATTTCTATGACGACGGGAATAAATAAATCGGACCATTTAGAGCCGGATCTGATCGCAGTTATCCAATCAGCAGTAACATGTATTATTCAACTTGTTGGCAGAACCATCGGACATTTTCTCAGACGTTGTGTCGGTGATGAGCTACCCTTAGTCACGGGAATCCTAAGACTCTAGTTATTCGTGCCGCTTCAGGCCTGTGGGCTAGTCGGCATACTTTCCTGGATCCAAAGGAACCTCCATCGACGCGCGGCCTAAGTACTAGGCTACCATGCTGAAGGCGGGCACTCGTTGCTTTTATCGGAAGAAAGCGTTACGATAAAGCCAGTTGTAGGTGGCAACAGGACTTATTATAAGTGGCAAAATGTGCCACTTAAGGTGAGTTAAGACTACCGTTTGAGAGTGATTTTAACAAATATGAAAAGCACTTTACGCTCACGCTCCCTTACACGCTTGTTAATGGCCTTATTTGGCACTAAAGAGGGCGTTAATCCACATACTCGGTATCCTGATGCCTATTATAAACCCATCTGGTTCGACAAGCGGATGTTTGACGGCATTGAATGGGTCGCTAGGATAGAAAGAGTGAGCAAAAAGAAAGCGGCCCGCCTTCTCATTGAGAGAGGATTCAGTAGTTGGATGGGTGAAAAAATCAAAACTGAACTTGCTATCAAGAAACTCGAAGACAACCCGCACCTTACCCGCTTTGTCATCGAGCTGAGACGGTTCGCCAAAGAACACGGGATGGATATTTCAAAATTCATCTAGCCCCATCGTGACCTGTCGGAAAGTCTCTTTCTTTCTCGAAGCCTCGGCATCGTGAGTTACGAAAAATACGATTGTTTGCATGGTTAAGCTCTTAGCGCTACAATCATAGCGCGATGCCAGGGGTATCAGGGGGTGGAACCATGGTCTTACCACTGCAAGGAATGAGAGTCGTTGAACTGGGTGCCTGGGTGGTTGGACCCACCTGCGCCCGGGTTCTGGGTGAGCTTGGCGCCGATGTTATTAAAGTTGAAGAGCCGGCTGGTGGTGACCCGGCGCGTGGGGTGATTTCTCCTCAGGTGCTGGCGCAGGGTGGTCGTGATGTTGGTCCGGTTAGCCCTTGGTGGGAGCAGTGGAATAGCAGTAAACGGTCCATCGCCGTTGACCTCAATCAGGCAGCAGGAAGAGAGATTATCTACAAGCTTGTGAAGACATCTGACGTCTTCATTACCAACCTGCGCGCTAGCGTGGTTGACCGACTCGGTGTCGATTACGAGACTCTAGCTGAGGTCAACCCCCGGATTGTCTATGCCCAGAACACTGGCTTTGGCCCAAGAGGGCCAGATAAGAACAGGGCAGCCTTTGACGACACCACCTTCTGGATACGGTCTGGCATAATGTCAACTCTTGGGGAACCGGGGGCACCACCAGTGCCGTTGCGCGGGGCTATGGGCGATGTTAGCACCGCTCTTTTCCTGGCCGGGGCAATCATCACTGCCCTTCTTGCCCGGGAGAGGTTCGGATTTGGTCAGAAGATTGACATATCCCTTCTAGCGTCCGGTATGTGGGTAGCCGGCGAGGATATTCAACGGCGCCTCGTCTGGGAGTGGGAAGAGAATCTCAAATTCTCAAGGAATAACGCACCGAATCCACTGCGCAACACCTATCAAACAAAAGATGGGAAGTGGATATTCTTTATGATGCTGCAGACCGACCGATTCTGGCATCCGCTTTGCCAGGCCATTGAAAGAGAGGACGTGGAAAAGGATCCAAGGTTTGACTCCCATCAAAATCGGGTGAGGAATAGACAGCTACTCATCTCTATTCTTGGTGAGGTGATTGCGACCAGGACCAGGGCAGAATGGGCACCGCGTTTTGACCGGTTTGGACTGGTATGGGAGCCGGAAACTACCATTCCCGAGGTACTGGCCGACCCGCAGGTTGCCGAGAATGACTATATCGCTGCGCTCGAGCATCCTTCAGGCAAACCAGTGAGATTGTTGCGTCTCCCATTCCAGTTTACTCAGATGGATGTCCGGCCACGCAGTCTGGCACCGGAGCTGGGTCAGCATACTGAGGAGGTGCTGCTGGAAATGGGCTATAGCTGGGATGAGCTGTCGCAATTGAAGGAGCAAAAGGTAATCATCTAGAGAGAAGCGAATTTGTCCATGGACACGACGCCTGGAGCCGGAGGGGACGATGATTATAGACTTTCGCGTTACGGTACCACGTAAGGAGTATGCCATGCCGCTAAGCCCTGAAGAAGCGGCTAAAAGGGCAAGCGAGGCCACGAGCCGGGGCTACGCCAGGGTGTACCGGGAACTGCTGCGGGAGGAATGGAGAAGCTCAGTTGAAGGCATCGTGGCAGCGATGGAGGACGCCAGAGTCGACAAGTCGGTCCTTCAGGCGGAATTCAACTCCACTGATGACGACTATCATGCCCTTAATGAAGCGACCTATAGAATAGCCAAGGCTTACCCAAACAAATTCCCGGCTTACTTCATGTGTTTGAACCCGCTGGTTGATGAGGACATGGTGAAGGTCTTGGAGAGAGGTGTCAAGGAGCAGGGTTTCAGAGGTGTCAATATTCAAGCCTGGGCCGTCAGGGTAAGTAGTACGGACAGCCGGTTCTGGCCGGTGTATGCCAAATGCCAGGAGTGGGGATTGATTATGACTGTTCATTCTTCTATCAGCTTCAACGTTGACCGGCCCCTTGACTATTCGCATGTTTCTCATCTTGATAAGATAGCCTGTGATTTTCCTGAGCTCGTGCTTGTTGCCAATCACGGCGGCTGGCCCTGGGTGCTGGAGATGATGGCCGTAGCCTGGAAGCACTCCAATGTCTACATCGAACTTGGCGGCGTATCTCCTAAGTATTTCGCCGCACCCGGCTCGGGCTGGGAGCCACTGATAAGATATGGCAACACTCTCCTTCAGGATCAGGTTTTGTTCGCCACCGACTGTATGCTCCCGCCCAAGCGCTGTATTGAGGAGCTTGAAGCCCTCCCGCTTAAGGAGGAAGTAAAGGCCAAGTGGCTGGGTGGGAATGCCGCCAGAGTGCTGGGACTATGAGCCAGCACTTTTCTAGTATTAAATACGAAATATTCAGGAGGTCAGGCAATGCAATTGGAAACCGTCAAGTATGAAAGGAAAGAGGGTATCATAGTGATCAGTCTCAACCGACCCAGGGTGCTGAACGCCGTTAACCGGCAGCTAACGGTTGACCTGTTAGCCGCTATGAGGGCGGCAGAGGCTGACCCAGAGGCAAAAGTAGTCATCTTAAGGGGAGAGGGCAGAGCTTTCTGCTCTGGTGCTGATCTCTCGGAAGCACCTCCGGCACAACCGGTTCCTGTCGAATACCGACCCGACACCCTGCAGGACATCACCCGGGTCATGGTAAGAATGCCCAAGGTTGTTATTGCGGCGGTGCACGGCTATGCCATCGGGGCCGGATTGGAACTAGCTGAGGACGCCGATCTGAGAATAGTGGCCGAAGGAACCAAGTTCGGCGCCACTGAGACCAATGTCGGCGCTACCGTGACCAACGCCGGCACCAAACTGCTGACATATTACATCGGCCTGGGGCGGGCCAAGGAACTGTATTTCACCAATGATTTCATGGATGCCAGGGATGCCTTTGAGTATGGGCTGGCGAACAAAGTCGTTCCCCGTAAGGAGTTGGACAAAGCGGCCATGGAGATGGCCAAGAAGATAGCCCAGAAATCCGGTCTTTCACTCATGCTCACCAAACAGGCCGTGAATCGGGCTCTAGGTATGTCAATAGAGGAGACACTCAACATAGAAGCGCGCGACCTGCAGGTGAGTTCACTGGTGGCTGAACAAGGACGCCGCCGGAAAGAGGCGATGCAGAGGCTGAAGGAAAAGAAATAGACTGTGATTATGGAGAGGGGGTAAGCCAGATGACGATTGATATGCACTGTCACCTTTTTGTTAAGGAATTCCGCAATGACCAGTATTTGGCCCCATTCTGGAACCCCGGCCAGCGGACGTCTTTGGGTCTGGAAGAAGCGGTGGCTGAGTCAAAGAGAAGGAGTGCACTCAGGCCGGAGCAGTGGGACCCCGACGGCTCTAGGCACATCGCGCGGATGGACGAGGCTGGCATCGAGAAAGCTGTGATACTTCACCTTGACTACGGCATTCTCTTTGGCGAAGCTAAGGTGACAATTGAGCAGCAGAACCAGTATGTCAGCGAAATTGTCAGGCGGCATCCAGACCGCTTCGTCTGGTTCTGCGGTGTGGACCCGAGGAGAAAAGAAGCACCTAGCATAGTTGAGAAGTGCGTCAGAGAGTGGGACGCTCGGGGAATAAAGCTCTATCCGACCACCGGCTTTCTTCCCGCGGACAGGGAGGTCTATCCTCTTTACGAAGTGGCCTCCGCCTGGAAGATACCGGTGTACTTTCATATGGGGCCGGAAAACCCACCCTACAGGAATGAGGGCAACGCTCACCCGTCTGTCTTGATCCGGGTCCTGGTTGATTTTCCTGACCTTAAGGTAATCGTGGCTCACTTGGGATTTGAGTATTGGCGCGATTTGTTAGCCCTTGGGAGAGTCAGCAAGAATGTGATGTGTGATTTCTGCGCCTGGCAACGCGTGGCAACGCGAAGCTACTACCAGTTCTGTCATATCCTGAGGAGGTATTTGGATGAATTCGGCCGTGAGAGAGTGCTCTTCGGCACCGATGCCCCTCTGCTGGAAGACATCATGTCAAGCAAACAATGGGTTGAATTGGTGAAGAACCTGCCTAAAGAGGCACCTTCACCTTTGCGTTTCACCGAGGAGGAAGTTCTAGACCTTCTTGACGGGAATGCTAGGCGGTTGCTCGCGGCCAATCCTCGAACACAGTAACGCTCGTCTGCGGTGGCAAGTCTTTGTGGCCAGAGCAGCGCCAAAGGAGAGCAGCGATGAGTGGCGTAAGAGAGTCAGAGGCTCTAAAGATGAAGGCCCAAAGAAGGAAGACCCGCCAAGACCACCCGGTTGATTCCGGCCGGTTTACTGTCGGTCAATTCGTACGCCGAAGGGCAAGAGCAAAGCCTTCCGAGTCTAACTTCATCTTTTTTCTGCTTGGGCAGCACCGGTACCGTTGGTAGAGAATGACCATTAACCGATACTCTCTGGCAGAAAAACGAATCATGAACTCCCCTAGAGAAGACGAAGTGCTGTTATTGAGGTATGATAACCTGTGCCGTACCAACGGCTACTGTTTCTCCATATTGATTCTTGGCCCACAGGTCAACAGCGACAAAGTCTTTTCCCCTGCCAAGCGGGTGTAATTCGGACACCACACCGCCATAAGTACAAGTTGAATCTACTGGCACCGGTTCAATAAGTTTGACTTCAAATCTCTTCATTCTGCCCCCCGAAGGGTATGCCCAGTTAGTAATGACCTTGGCCAAGAGGGAAAGAGTCATCTGCCCATGTTGCACTGTTTCAGGAATACCAAACACCTGGGCTGTCCGGCACCACTCAGGGGAACAGTGAACTGGATTCATATCAAGCGAAGCTACTGCATAATGCCAAATGTCCTCTTGACTTAGATGCTGTTTGACCTCGGGTAATATGTCGCCACATCTTATTGACTCAAAAGTTAGTTGGTCTGCCATCTTCTCTATCTCCTGCCTAAGTGATTGATTTTTCAAAAAACGCGGGTAAGGCTCATGCTTCCAGAGCATGCTCGCCTTTCAAAAATCCCAGCACGTCAGCCCTGGTCCTGGGTAGAATTAAGGTTCCGTAGTACCTGACTTTCAGGTTGCCGTATTGGTCATAAAGTTCGGATAGAGCCCTCATGTAGTATTTCCCTCTCTTGACCCACTTGTCATAGCTCGTCAGCTTAAGGGTAAGAATATCGCCGACTCTAATTGGGTCATAATACTCAATTATTTGCCCCGGGTTTCTGGCTCCCGGAGTCCTGAGCCAGCTACCATGCCCTCCCCGTAAAAGGAAAAACCTGACCTGGGTAGTAAACAGGGGGTGAGCCACTATCCCATCATAGCCGCACTTCCTAGCATATTCCTCGTCGTAAAAAATAGGGTTGTCATCAGGAACCCCTTCGGCGTAGGCTTTCAGGTCCTCCGCTTTCACCTCAAATTTTGTTGGTATTTCACTTTCCTTGCCTATTTCTATCTCATCCCAGAATTCATAGTTATCTATCTGACTTGGTTCAAGAAAATCGGGGGTAAAGCCCTTCTGTTTTTCCGTCTTATAATATTTAGCCATTTCTTCCAGATAACCCATGCTTACCTCCTTGTTCAATATTAACTTACGGATTTTATCTGAATACCTGGTAATGCGAATAATAGCATGCCTCCCATTATTCATCAATAAACTCACCGAGTAGTCTGGGTACCTAAGTATACCGAGGTTACCAAGTTCGTTTACAGGCTGGGGCAGGAGAATATACGGTTGCCAGCGGTGGGGGAATGGATAACTATCGGTCCGATTTCATGCGTATGGGCCATCAGTTTGACTCGACGCTGTAATCCAAGATGGAGTTTATTATTCTCCGGCCTGATTCTAAAGGTGGAGGTGATACATTCGCTTTGACTGCGAGTAACCTTAGGCGGCTAGTTTCTTCCGGCTTTGCTTCCTCTTTCGCTTGGTAAAGCCAGAATGTGAGCCATTGCACTTTTCATCTCATTGTTACCTGGCAGGTCATTCAGCTCGCCGTACCATATTTGGCGACCAGTTCGCTGCCTTCAAACATCCGCTTGTCGAAAAATACTCGCCCGTAATACGCATTCGGATACCGAGTATGTGGATGAACGCCCTTTTTAGCGCCAAATAGGGCCATTAACGAGCGTCTAAGCGAGCGTGGCTTAAAAGTGTTTTTCATATTTGACCCAAATACACTCAAACAGTAGTCCTTAAACCACCTTAAGTGTCGCGTTTTGCCAGTCATAATTGCTTTCAATCTGCACTTTTCTGTCTATTTTTAGCCCGGAACAGCCCGCCGGCAGGGCTTATCCGGGGGCAGTTGGGGGTACGACAAGCAGAACCTTTGAGTTTTCTTTCCGCCTTACGTCTTGACAGAAGTTCCTTCATGCATATGGTGTGACTTTTTATCCTGAATCCCCGGTCAACCCAAAGAAAATCAATGAGTTTTACCACTATTTTGCTGCGTATTCCGCTGAAATCGGCCGCCTGTCCGCTCCAAACCAGGCCACTTGTCCGACCAAATCGGCCACCCGGTCGGATGGGGAGGGAGTGGCGCGGGGATGGCTATAGTTTAGCTCAATCTGCTGTCATTTACAATCGCCTCCTTCCGTTCGTTTTTCCGGTTACCCGCCGGTGATTTAATACGCAGGGAATCGCCTCTTAGCTCTATTTTGTAGGCGTTGTGCAGTAATCTGTCGCAGATAGCGTCGGCCAGGGTAGGGTCGCCGATGTTGGGATGCCAGTCGCTGATGGGACACTGGCTGGCGATAATGGTAGCTCCCAACTGGTAGCGGTCCTCGATCACCTCCAGGAAATCCCGGCGTTCCCAGTCTGCCAGAGGAGTGAGTAAGAAGTCGTCGATAATCAAGAGCTGCACTCTCGCGAGCCTGGTGAGGGTCTTGAGGTGGGAGCCATCTCCCCGGGATTGCTGCAGGTTTTCAAACAAGCGGGGAGCACGCGTGTAAAGCACGGTATAACCGGCACGAGCGGCAGAGTTGCCCAGGGCACAGGCTATATATGATTTGCCGATTCCGGCGGGACCGCTGAGAAGGACATTACGGTGGGCGGCGACCCACTGGGGATTGGCCAGTTCCAGTATCACCTGCTGGTTTAAGCCGCGGGAAGCTCCGTAGTCAATATCCTCCAGCGCCGCTTCCTGGCGGAGCTTGGCCTTCTTGAGTAGCCGCCGGAGCCTGAGATTGTCCCGATAGGTCTTTTCGTCCTGCACCAGCAGCCCGACAAACTCGGCATGGGAAAGCTCGGCCTGTTTGGGATCGGCCAGCCTCTCCTCAAAGCCCCTGGCCAGGCCAAACAGCTTTAGTGAGTGCAGGATAGACATAGTCTGCTGGTTAAGCATCATTTCCTCCTTATCATTGATAGTATTCTTGTCCCCTGATATTTTGATGTAATGGCAGGCTCATCTGGACGGGGAGTTCCCCGGTATCTCGCTGCTTATCCAGGCCGGAAGACAGGATTGCCTTCAGCGACCGGTAGGAGCAGGTATTGTACTTGAGAGCCCTCTGTGCTGCCGCCTCCACGCGCTCCGGCTCAAAGTCCCGTCCCAGGCGGATAATGCCGAGACAGGACCGGTAGCCCTGCTCTGCATAGGGCCGGCTGGAGAGGACTTTTTCTACCAGCCGGGCGGTAGCCGCTCCGGTCTTGCCGGCCCACTGGATGAAACGCTCGGGACTCCACTCGGCATAGCCGCGGTGCTCCGGGGGCATGTGTTCCTTCAGTGTAGTGTAGCCGCCGCGGACGTAGGAGCGGGCGTGAGCCGCTACCCGCTCCCCTTTGCGGAAGGCTTCCATGGTAGCGGCAGTCAGCCGGACATCCAGCCTCTCATGTATAAGCTGGAAGGGTACACTGTAGTAATGGTCATCTACTTCGATGTGATAGTCGATATTCACCTTGGCCTTATACCATTCGGCGTATTCGTAAGGTCTGGTGGGCAAAGGCAGGGCATTGGGGCGGTCTATAGCCTCAAACAGCTCCCGGCGCGATTTCTTAGCCTGGCGCATGGGACGGGTGTTGAGACGCTCCAGGCACTCGCGAATAGCGGTATTGAGCTCCGCCAGGCTGTAGAAGGTGCGCTGGCGTAACACCGCCAGTATCCATCTTTTGGCGATCAGTATACCGACCTCGACTTTCGCTTTGTCCCGGGGGCGATATGGGCGTGCCGGCAGCACGGCGCAGCCGTAGTGCTCCGCCATCTCCGTGTAGGTTGGATTCAGTTCCGGCTCGTACTTGCAGGCCTTGTTGACGCCGCTTTTGAGATTATCCGGCACTAGGACCCGGGGTACGCAGCGGCAATACTCTAATGCCCGTCTATGGGCGCCGATCCAGTCCGGTAATGTCTGGGACAGAGTGGCTTCAGCGTAGGTATAGTTCGACGCTCCCCAGACAGCCAGGAACAGCTGGGTGAGAATAAGCTCGCCGGTGACCAGGTCGACGATAGACAGACCATCGGAAAAATCGATGAATACCTTTTCGCCAGCCCGGTGCTCCTGGCGCATGCAGTAGTCGAGCTTACCCCGCCAGTGACGATAAAGCTCGCAGAACTGGCTATACTGATATCCGTCGGGATGCTTGGCCTTGTACTCCAGCCACAGCTGGGTCAAAGTCAGGTTAATCTTCCGGTACGTGCGCAGCTGCTGGTAGATGTATTCGTAGTCCGGCGAGGGACGCGGGATCGAACTGGGTAGAGGCTGAACGGGAAACAGGCGTTTCTCAAGCTCAGTTTCGGTGAGCGTGGCAGCTTCGGCCCAGTTTATTCCGGCTGCCGAAGCCCTCCTGAGATAGTCAGCCACCGTGCTCCGGGAAACCCGGCAGCTTCGAGCAATCGCTCGCTCGCTGATACCACAATCATACTTTAAACGCAGAACCTCTTTTGTCTTGCGCATGGGTAACCTCCTGTTGGCCATTGAATCACCTCCATCGTGATTCTATGGCATCGTGTTACCCAGCGCCTCTCCCAGGGTGGCCGGTTTGCTCCGTTAGGGTGGCCGATTTGCGTCGGAACGCCGGCCGATTTGCTCCGGAATATGCAATTTTGCTACGGGTTGTTTCGCGAAAGCCGATGTTTATGATGGCGGAAACGCTAACCTGAATTCCGACTTCTTACAACCTGTAATCGTTCGCAAGAAGACAGGACACAAAATGGCTAAATGTTCAATCGGAACAGAGGTCCAAGCTTACTAAGAGACGAAGTGGGATTTGAACCATTGCTATCTGTCAGCTTTGTGTTT
>CAYGYD010000060.1:0-9861 GCA_964354005.1 uncultured Dehalococcoidales bacterium
AAAGTGTCCATTACTCAACCGGCCAAAACTGTCCCACTTTCGCTGACTACATACACAAGAGGATATTAGTGCCACTGGATGGCTCTGAGCTCTCAGAATGCAGCCTGGAGCATGTGAAGGCAATAGCCTCCGGCTGTCGCGTTCCGGAAACGGTTTTACTCAGAGTGGTCGAGCCTTTTTCTGCGGAAGCTGTTTCGGCGCTTGCCCTGGCGGGGGACGACGTGTTGCGCAAAGCGGAGCTGGAGAGTCAAACTGAGGCCAGCGATTATCTGGCAAAGATTAGAAATAGCCTCGTAAAAGATGGCCTAGCGGTGGAGGCAGTTATTGTTGATGGCAGACCGGCTGAAGAGATTCTGGACTACGCCAAAAATAATAAGGTGGATCTCATCGTGATGACCACCCATGGCAAAACTGGTGTTTCCCGCTGGTTTTTTGGCAGTGTGTCCGAGAAAGTCCTGCAGCATTCTGCAATTCCAGTACTTATGATATCTCCGCCCGGCTGCAGGACTAGTGCCTGAGGGCATATTATCAGCTCTCTCCGGTAATAAGACATGAAGTTACCTAAATGCCCTGATAGCGTAGTTTAACAAACACATTGTTATGGAGTTATATGATGACGTGCAAAGCAGTTTGGAATGGCGAGATAATTGCTGAAAGCGACAAATGCATAACCACCGAGGGCAACCTTTATTTCCCGCCGGACTCGGTTAAACGCAAATTCCTCCAGCCGAGCGAACGGCAGTATACCTGCCCCTGGAAAGGCCAGGCGGGTTACTATAATCTTTCCGTGAAGGGAAAAGTCAACAAAGATGCCACCTGGTACTATTACCGGCCGAGTGAAGCGGCCAAGTCAATAAAAGACTACGTGGCATTTGATAAAAGGCTTGGGGTAAAAGTGGAAGGTGATGCCACAAGCAAAATTGACCCGCCTACAGAGTAAGGAGGAGTTTAATAATTACTTAAGGCGAATACGTATAGCGAATTTGGTGAAGTGCGCTGGTAAATGAATTCTAACCAGGGACAAAGAAAGAGGGAGGCGACATATGAAAAGAATACTACTCATTCTGTGCCTGGGGCTTGTTCTGGTCCTGACCTTCCCAGGTTGCACAGTAAGCTATGGGGGTAATGCCGCCAAGGGTCCCATCACCGTCAGTTCAAAAGCTGATACTGAGGGGTCTCTGCTTGGGCAGGTAATCAGGCTCATGCTGGAAGCTAACGGCTTTCAGGTTATTGATAAGCCGGCAATCGCCGGGACATCGCTGATACGCCAGGCTATCCTGTCAGGAGGCATAGATATTTACCCTGAGTATACCGGAAACGGTGCCGTTTTCTTCCCGGACGTCAGCCCCGATATCTGGAAAGATGCCCAGAAAGGCTATCAAGAGGTAAAGGCACTGGACAAGGAAAGGAACAATATTGTTTGGCTGCAACCAGCGCTGGCCAACAATACCTGGGCGATAGCCGTACCCAGGAGCCTCTCTGATAAGGAAGGCATCTACTCCCTTGCCGACTTCGCTACATACGTAAATAAGGGCGGTTACGTTAAGCTGGTCGGCTCAGCGGAGTTCATTACCAGCGAGGTGGCCCTGCCGGCATTTGAAAAGGCATATGGCTTCACTCTGGCGAAGAGCCAGCTTGTTTCACTGGCGGGTGGAAACACGGCCCAAACGGAAAAGTATGCTGCCGATGCCACCGATGGTGTAAATGCAGCTATGGCATACGGTACCGATGGTTCATTGAGCGCCCTCAATCTGATTGTTTTAAGTGACCCGAAGGGCGTGCAGCCAGTCTATGAACCAGCTCCCATCGTCAGGGGCGCTGTCTATGATAAATACCCTGAGCTTTCCAGCATTCTGGACCCGGTATTTGCATCTCTCGACCTGACGACCTTGCAAAGCTTGAATGCGGCAATTGCTGTTAACGGTCAGAACCCGACCGATGTTGCTCGAAGCTATCTTGTTTCAAAGAATTTCCTTAAATAGCCTGGAGGTTCACTAATGGCTCGGCGGCTGGTAACCCCGGATAATGTTGCCCTGACTGGCTGTGCCGTCGGGATGTTCTCTCTCGCCGTCGGCTGGTTGACTTTGAAACCGAACCGTCTTGTTGCCGGCACAAGCCTGAGGTTGTGGGATAGTTTTGGATGGGGCCCCACGGCTGCTATCTTAGGGCTGTGGCTCCTTTGCTTCGTGCTCAGTCTCATCAGTAACCGGCGCCGGTACGTGATAATCCTGGGAATCGCCCTAAACCTGCTCGTCATGGTGACCTTCACGTTTTCCGGCCTTTCCGCAACGAGGCTACTCGAAGGCTCGCCATCCCTTGCCCGGGTATCATTCGGTGTCGGCGTATGGGCGACCAGCCTCGGTGCGTACATCTCGATATTCTCCTGTCGCCAGAGACTCCGTGGTTTGTATTTATGGCAGGGCCTTATCTCGTGGTCAGGACTGGCTGCGGTCGTCATTTTGCTCGGCGTCGGCTGGCTAAACAATCTCTCGGTAGTGGTAGAGTTCAGACAGCAGGAGGCGCAGTTCGTACAGCAGTTATGGAATCATGTTGCCCTGTTCGCGGGCAGCGTGATTGTGGGCACTTTGATTGGCATCCCGCTGGGCATATGGGCCACGCGCAACCGGCACGCGGAAAGACCGATATTCTTTATCACCAATATTGTGCAGACGATACCAAGCCTGGCGCTCTTCGGGCTGCTTATTGCCCCGCTTTCCGCTCTGTCCTTTGCCTTCCCCGTCCTGCGCCAATGGGGAATCAGCGGCATAGGCACGGCACCGGCTATTATTGCCCTCATCCTTTATTCTCTGCTGCCGGTCACGCGCAATACTTACGTTGGCCTCAGACAACTCGATCCAGCGGTAATTGATGCCGGGCTTGGGATGGGCATGAGCCGTTCGCAGGTATTCCGCAGGATAGAGATTCCTTTATCTGCGCCTCTGGTTCTGGAAGGGGTCCGCACCGCATCAGTTCAGGCAGTGGGCAATACCGCCGTGGCGGCGCTGATTGGTGCCGGGGGACTGGGCTGGTTTATCTTTCAGGGAATCAGCCAGGCAGCTAACGATGTTGTTATCCTCGGCGCTCTGCCCATTATGGGCCTGGCCCTGACTGTCGACATAGTAATGCGAGGTCTGGTGAAAATCGCCACGCCCAAGGGACTGGGAACAGGATGATTCGCCTCGAACACGTAACCAAGCTATACAACAATGTGGTCGCCGTAAACGACTTCTCGCTTGAGGTCGAAAACGGTGAGGTCTGTGTTCTCATCGGGCCGTCAGGTTGTGGCAAGACCACGACCCTGCGTATGATTAACCGCCTGGTTGAGCCGACTTCAGGGAAAATCTGGGTAAACGGCGCCGATATTAGCAGAATTAGGGCGGAGCTTCTTCGGCGGCAAATCGGGTATGCTATCCAGAGCGTGGGTCTGTTTCCCCATATGACAGTGGGGGCAAATATCGCCGTAGTCCCTGAGCTTCTGGGGTGGGAAAAGAGACGCATTTCCAGGCGGGTCGGGGAGCTTTTAAGCATTGTGGGGCTTGACCCGCAACAATATGCCTCGAAATACGCCAGTCAGCTCTCCGGCGGAGAAGCACAGCGTATTGGTGTCGCCCGCGCACTGGCGGCAGACCCGCCCATCTTACTTATGGACGAACCGTTTGGTGCCGTTGACCCCCTTACCCGCCAGCGGCTTCAGTCCCAGTTCCTCCACATCCAGCAGCAGCTAAAAAAGACGATAATTCTGGTGACGCATGACCTTGACGAGGCGATTCGATTGGCCGACAGGATTGCGGTAATGCAGTCAGGGAGACTCGTCCAGCACGACACCCCCGAGGCCATACTGGCCAGGCCGGCGAACAAGTTTGTCCATGACTTCGTAGGCGTCGACCGGGCGCTCAAGCGTCTGTCCCGTATCGGGGTCGAGAGGTTCATAAGACCAGCGCCTTCGGTGACGGCGGGGGCCTCCCGGGAGGACGTTTTGTCAGCTATTACTGGCCGTCGTTCCGTCTGGGTAGTGGATGAAGCCGAACGCCCCATCGGCTGGGTAGATAGGGCTAGCTTATCGGATACGACTCCGGTCAAAGACCTTACAGTCCAGGGAGACCCACGTGAAATCTACGTAACAAACAGCGATACCCTTCGCGAGGCTCTTTCCAGGATGCTTGGTCTGGGTTTCAAGAGCCTTCCTGTCGTTGATGAAAAAGGCCGTCTTATCGGTGAGCTTACCCTTGGCGATATAGAGGCGGCAACAGCCGAGGTGGAGAACGTAGACCATGTTTAGCCGGCAAATAAGACGCTGGGTGCTCTTGGCTATATTCAGTGTGGCATTTATACTATTGCTCCGCAATATGAGCTGGTGGGAGGCTATATTGCGGTTCTTCTTCCCGCAGCAGATTGAGGTGCTATACCCTACCGCCGGTCTGCTTGTTCTTGTCGGAGAGCATATGAAGCTGGTGGCAATATCCAGCGGTTTAACTATCCTCATAGGATTTCCGTTGGGAATTTGGGTCACCCGCCGCAGTGGCAATGCCTTCTTACCGATAGTGAATGACCTTACTTCTTTCGGTCAGACCTTTCCGCCGGTAGCTGTCCTAGCGCTGGCCGTGCCGCTATTCGGATTCGGGCTGGTGCCCACGGTGATTGCTCTTTTCCTTTATGGGCTGCTTCCCGTTATCCGAAACACCGTTGCTGGCTTGAAAGCCGTACCCCAGAATTTACTCGAAGTTGCCTATGGTATGGGTATGGGCCGCATTCAAGCGCTGGTACAGGTGGAGATACCTCTGGCGGCTCGGGTCATCCTGGCCGGAGTGCGTATATCCGTCATTATCAATGTGGGGACAGCTATGATAGGTGCCGTGATTGGCGCCGGCGGACTTGGCTCACCGATTATAGCCGGGCTGGTGCAGTTCAATACCGCCTATGTTATTGAGGGGGCCGTGCCGGCAGCTCTCTTGGCAGTACTGCTTGACCAGCTCCTGGCTAATGTTGAGAAGTCATTTGCTTATTCTCCCGGCGAATAAGAAAAAAGATTGAGATGCGCAACCCAGGGTTTGGCTTTCTGGTTTTTCAATTCTTTAAGTAGGAGGGACATATATGAAGTAGCAGGACTTGATTATTGATGGCTACGGGCGTGTTCTGGAATCGCTTGAGTCGGCACTGGACGGCTTGAGTCAGGCTGACCTTGACCATCAGCCCAAGGCTGACTGCAACAGTATCGGCTGGATAGTCTGGCACCTGGCGCGGGTACAGGATGCATAGATTGCCGACCTCATGGGAGAGGAACAGGTCTGGGTCAAAGGCAAATGGCATACCAGATTCAGCCGTAGCGCTGACCCCGAAGACACCGGCTTTGGCCACAGCTCGGAGGAGGTGGCAGCATTGCTATCCACACCAAGTAGTGAGGCAGTTAGTGGCACTTCTTGAGAGCACGAGTTGCCATCGCACCATTTCCGCTCACACAACCAGCCAAAAGGTTCAGTTTTTATCTTGGGTAATAGTTGCGTGATATTATTGTTATCCTTGTTCAGACTCCGACACTGCCCCACCTAGTTCACTAAGCAGGACAGCGCATTCATTGCATAGCCAATAACCAAACCGCACCCCATCTGTCATATCGACCTCATAAAGTCTGAGTTTGATTGGTGGTAGATGAATTGTCTCATCGTCTCCTTCTGGTAGAAGGACACTTTCTTCCCCTTCTTCGCGCTTGCATAGATAGCAGCCTTTAACCTCGGCTGGTTGTATTCCCTGCTCCTCGACGCAAAAGGTGGCTGCCCTACGCCGATACCTGCGGGAAACACCGATTGATAGAATTCGACGCGAGCTACCCCAGCCCGAGGCCGCATTTCGGCAATTCAAACCCAAGAAGTGATATACTCTTTAGAGCAGGTCAACACCCGTAACAAGATTCGGGAGTAACATTCAAAGGAGGACTGTGTGGACTATAAGACAATCATATACCAACCAGGATCGGTAGCTCGGGTAATTTTGAGCCGACTCGAGAAACTCAATGCCCAGAGTTGGACGATGTTGTTGGAGATGGACGATGCATTCAGTAAAGCTGCCAGTGACCCGGAAGTGGGAGTGATTATCCTTTCGGGAAAGGGGCGCGCCTTCTCTGCGGGGCATGACCTCGACTCCGAAGACCAGACAGCCGACCGACAGAAGCGCACGGAGGGCCTCAGCGGATTTGCCATTTCAGGACTCAGTAAGGATATATATGTGGATATGCATCTCCGCTGGCGGGATTTACCCAAGCCAACAATTGCTATGGTTCACGGCTATTGCATTTACGGCGGGTGGATGATCGCCTCGGCCATGGACTTCATCTTTGCCTCCGAGGATGCACTCTTTATTCCCACCTACGGCGACTACTTCACTACATCGTGGGACGTGGGAGCACGAAAAGCAAAGGAAATACTGTACGAAAACCGGTTTATGACGGCAAAAGAGGCCATGACCTGGGGCTTCGTTAATCGAGTCTATCCCGCCGCAGACCTGGAAAAGGAAACCCTAGCTTATGCCGCCCGCGTCAACGCAACCGGTCAGTTTTATAATCGCACGGTCAAGTTCGCCATTAATCAAACGCTCGATATGATGGGCTTTTCGACATCAGTGAGGGCGGTCGGTGAATATTTCATCCGCGCGGACCCGACACAGAGTCAAGGCCGACAAACGGCTGGTACCCCTCACGAGGGCCGGTTTCGTAGCCTGACTGCGAGAGCGATGAAATACCTGCGCGAGGACCGCATGAAATCCGATTCCTCAAGCTGAGCAAGCGGACGGACCAATTTTTCTGACCTTGTATCTCATACCCGAGGTTGCTCCTGATTTAGAGCAGTGTCAGCACAGGGGTGAATGAGCATGGTGAAGGTGGTAATCCAGCAGGTTCATCGCGATAGCGAAGCGTAAATCAGGTCACCCAGAATTCGGTATCTCTCCCATTCACGGCCGCCCGTTCGCATTCCATTGCACAGAAAGGCAACAGCCAGATGCTTGTCCGGGTCTGCCCAGACGACGCTCGCACCACCTCCGGCATGACCGATAGCGCGGGAATGAGGGGCTGTGCCAAAGACGTCCGGGGTGTCACCAGTTATCAAACCAAGCCCCCAGCGTACCGGCCATTGCAGTACGACGTCTATATCCCCGGGATTATTGGTCGGTCTTGTTATCAGTGCCTGGGTTTCCTTTTTCAAAAAGGTATGCTCCTCCAATGTCCCTTCAAAAGCGAGAATATTGAATACTTTCGCCAGGTCCCAGGCGTTGGCTACTCCTGCTACCCATGACAAAGGCAATTTTCTGCCTTCGGGAGAATTGATGAAATCACTGAAATAGGCTCTTTCTGCTGTGGTGGGGTCGAGAACAGCCAGCGGACGGAACCTCGGGAATTCGCTCTCCGGTAAGCCGATGTACACATCCTTTATACCCAGTGGTCCAGTGATTTCAGTTTGGAGCAGGCTGGCGATATTGCGACCTGTCAACCGCATAGCTAACTCATCCAGCACCCATCCATAGGTGGAGGCGTGGTAGCCATTAGCAGTCCCCGGCGCCCATCTCAGGCTTAACTGCTCTACGGCAGCGGCAACCGCCTCCCTATCAGCATACTGCTGAAGCGGGATAGGCAAGCCCTGAGGAATTCCAGCACGATGACTCATCACCTGGCCGATGGTGATATTTTCCTTCCCGTTCTGGGCGAATTCAGGCCAGTATTTGGCAACCGGGTCGTCATAGTTGAAAAGACCACGTTCGTACAGAATAGCCATAACCAGTGCCGTTAAACCCTTCGTGCACGACCTCATACAAAACAGACTGTCAAAAGTGATTTGTTCACCGGAGACGACATCGACTCCGCCGGCTAGCGCCAGCACCAGCTCGCCCTCCCTGTACACAGCCAACTGGGCGCCCGAATGACGTCCCTCTTCAATCATCAGGGCAAAGCCCTGTACCACGCGCTCAAGCCCGGCCGGGTCGATACCAACACGAGAAACGTCTTCGGGTTGATACCTGGTTACCGTCACTTTTCCTACTGTGATGACCTTTCCTTTCAAAGTAGTCTTACCGTCCTTCATCTCTACTTGGGTAGACTGGTCGCAGGCAGATAATCCGGATACTAAGATAGTACAGGCAAGCGCGAAAGAGAGAACAACTCTGGTTGCCAGCATTCGGTTGATGATTTCCCTCCCGTTACTGTTTTCAGGAAACTTGCGTAGTAGCGTGCTATTGCTTATCAGTCCCCTATACTATTATGTTCACCAGGGGAACTGTCAACTATTTGAATGGAACCAGCCCGACCACAGTATAGTACATGCCCGGCGGATTTCAAATCATGTGGCTGCGTAATGTCTTGCTCTTTACCTCTTTTCGCCTTTTGCCGGCGAACTGGAAAGACTCGCATCGCATAATAGGTGAGTGAATCAGGATAGTGGCCTTCTTGGGATGGAACAGCTTAATGGTAGCTAAATTTGTGGTAACGGAGTGAGCGGCACTAATGTAACCTGATAGAAGCCGGCCTTTAATTACTGCCCCAGGCCTATTACGCTGAGTCTGACCCGCATTGCTGACCGGGGAACATCAAAAAGTTTGGCCATGACATCCGGGTCTCTGACTTCCGGCCACTTTTCCTTCACCTGTTGTTTGGGCATCAGAACGCAAGACGCAAAGTAATCAGCCAGGAGTTCATTGAAAGAACCTTCTGCCGCTCCCGCCTTCTTAAACACGGGAGTACCTCTGGAATGAGCCAGAATGTGGAAACCCTCGTGGAATAGAGAGAACTTTTTTTCCGCCGGTGTATCCGTGTCTTTAAGCTGGATTATCCAGGCCTTATCAAGACGCCATATAGCACCATGGTAGGCTTTGAGTGGCACTTCGCGGACTTCCAGGGTACACCCGCTCTCAATGAGGGAAAGGATGTCAGCCGGCACCGGGAGAGAATCAATCTGCGCTTCCTTAAGGTAAGCTTCGGCCAGCAGCTCCACCAGTTGAAATATCCGGCACTCGTTCCCACCTTTGACATGGGATAGAAGCGCATCTAACGCGCCGAATCGTTGGAGACTAGTGAGCCGGTTCAACTCGTCCAGATTATCACTGGCACACCAGGTATCACTCTGTATGAGCTTACAATCGTCATGCAGGGGGCAATGCTGACCATCGCCCCCGCTGATATAAGCCCAAAGTTCAGATTCCCAGTTATGAGCCTTTCTTGGCGTCATATCTTCTTCCCCGACGACTCTCAATAAGGTCTTCAATCATGGTAATCAGGTCTTCATCCAGTTCCTTGGGGTATTTGTGCCTAGCGTAGTCACGGAACTCAGGCCAGTTTGACGGTCCCCCCTCAGCCACCATGGGTAGATGCCCGACAATGGCCAGCACCTTCTCTAGAGGAACACCACAATATTGGGCTAGCTTGCGGCAAGACTTGATGTTGGGGACCTCGTGGCCGTGGAGCCACCGGCTGACGGTGGTATGACTCACACCTATCTCGGCCGCTAGCTGGCTTGGCCGACACTTCCGGCGGCGCATTACATCGGCTAGAAACGCCGCGAAAACCTTATCTTCTGAGCTCATAGCCCCATATTATCACAACCTGCCCGTTGTCTCAATACCTCATCATAATAGTGCCATTTGGAACGCAATCTGTCCGGCGGTTGGAGTGTGAAAAGAGCACCGCCGCCGCTAGTACTAAAGTAGTAACCTTTAGTACTAAGTGGCAAAAGGAATGACTATTGACACCTCCTGTTTCATGGACATATAATGTGCGCACACGCACAAAAGATGTGCATACCCGTAAGTACCTACGGGGGGGGTAGAGGCAGGGGTCTTATTTGCCGGCATTTGCCTTAGACTGTCCTTGTGAGCCCCGATTTA
>CAYGYD010000061.1:0-9768 GCA_964354005.1 uncultured Dehalococcoidales bacterium
GCGAACGTACCTCTTTCGCTCACCAGTATCAGGTTTTCTCGCACGGCATCAGCAAGTTCCCTTTCCTCAGATTCATTTTTCAGAAAACGTGCACAGAAAGCAGCGACCCCGACTCGGCCGATTTGTGCCGTTAGCAGTGGGGCAGTAAACTCGTTGTCCAGGTGCTGCGCCAAGAAAGGCCACAACGGCTTGTTCTGCGCGTGGTAAACTCTTGCCAAGCCCAGGCCTCCGAACATGGCCCTCGGGTTAGTTTTCGCGGGGCGTCGTGGTGGTTCAAGATTGCCGTTTTCGATATCCGTAATCAGTTCGCCCGTCAGGTCCGCTAATTTCCGCAGGTGTTCGTTGTACCGCTCCCGACAAATGGGTCGCAAACGGGCATCAGCGTCATCAGGTCTTTCTCCAGCTTCTGTTTTTTCGTGTTCGCCGGTACTCCTATCATGTGCCAGTTTTGGTGGGGACTCTTGCTTCGAATTGCGCAATGGCATTTGTTCAGACGACGTTCCCTCGTGCGCTTTCTGGCTGGGTTGCCCTTCTGGATTTTTCTGTTGGTCCGCCGGTTTTCCCTCATTCGGCAACACTAACCCCTTCCCGGCGTCGGCACGTTGCAGGTTGGACAGGGGGCTGAAACGCCGGTGGGCGGCACTAACATCCGCATCCTGTACGTTGAGATATGCCTCGCTGGTGGTCTTAATATCGGTGTGCCCCAGGATCTTCCTGATGTATTCCAGATTACCGCCGTATTTGAGGCTCAGCGTCGCAAAGGTGTGCCTGAGTTTATGCGCTGACAGTCTTTCATCGAGGCCGGCCTTCTTCCCCAGGCGGAGGAGCAGCGCCTGTATCCCTCTGGCCTGAAGCGGCTGGCCATCCTCTGTCAGGAACAGAAAGTCGCTCTTCGCCGCGCCCTGCCGAAACTCTTTGATATAACGATCGACGCAGTTTGCCGCGTCCACACCGAAATAGGCAAATCTTTCCTTGTTACCTTTGCCACGAACTTTGAGGCTGCCACTCTGGGTATCGACATCGCCCATTTTTAGACCGGCTAACTCAGCCAGCCTGATACCCGAATCGAGGAACAGGCAGAATACAGCCTCGTCCCGGATGTTGGCCGAGGCCGCGGCAAACACGGCTCCCATGTCTTTCTCCGAATAGACTTTCGGCAGCGTTTTCGGTTTCCGGGGGATTGTAACCGACGCCAGGGGGTTGTCGGCGATGATACCCTCGGCCTTCAGCCAGTTGAAGAAGGCCTTAACGGCCCGTGCGTAGGTATTGATGCTGGTGCCGCTCAGATGGCGCGCCTGCTCGGTTTTCAGGCCCCGCCACAGCGGCCGGTCGCGCAGGTCAGCCAAAAAACGGCGAAAGTCAGCGGCGGTTACTTCCTTAATGTCCTTGGTCCCGTGAAGGAACTGGTCCAATAGCCCGACGCAGCTACGCATGTGGTCTATTTGAGCGCGGCTGAACCCGGCCGCCCGCGCGTAAAGCTCGTACCGGCCGAGCAGTTCCTCTGTCGTTCGACCCATCTTTTCCCCCGATGATTTCCTGACGTAATTCTATACCAGCGGTCTGTCAGCCGCAACCCCCGCCGCCCGGTGAAGTCTCTCGCGGCAAGGGGTACCGTCGACCGAGAAAGCATACCTCTGCTACCCGCCTGTTCCCGGCGATTCTCCGCAGGAGGTGGCTGTTGATGCTTCCTGCAAAATCAAGGAAGGTCGCTTCGTGTTGACCCGTGACCTGCCGGGAAGGTATAATTCTCAACAAGAGCGGAGCAAGAGCGCATCGATTTTCGGGCGGAAGTGCCTGAAAATAGGGCACTTGCTTTTGCGGGTTTTCATCCGGTTGCCGGGAAAAATCAGGCACGAAACGGGCGGGAGTAACTCAGTTGGCAGAGTACCTGCCTTCCAAGCAGGTGGTCGCGGGTTCGAGTCCCGTCTCCCGCTCCAATTCCTCTTTTTGAGCCTAGCAAGACACCATAACTGAATTACCCCCCGATTTACCCCCTTGACACACCGCTCCAAGAGATGATAACATATAGGAAAAGTCAGGCGGAAAGGAAGGTTGTGGTATGGACACCCTAATAGTAGAGCATCAGCTCTTGGTAGACTCATTCCTCCGGGCACTACGCGCTGAGAACCTAGCCAAGCGCACCTTGGAGACCTACGGCGAAGGTATCCGACAGTTCGGTAACTTCCTGGTAGAAAAGGGGATGCCCACCGCTGCAGGTTCAATCACCAGGGAATATGTCGAGGCTTTCATTGCGGAACTGCTGACCAGGTGGAAGCCAGCTACCGCCAACAACCGGTACCGGGCATTACAGCGTTACTTCAAGTGGCTGGTGGACGAGGGCGAGATTAAGCAGAGTCCAATGGCAAAGATGCACCCGCCCAAAGTGCCAGAGCAGCCGCCCGAAGTCCTCAAAGATGCAGACATTATCGCTATCTTCAAAGCTTGCGAGGGCCGGGACTTTGCCAGCCGCCGGGATACGGCAATCATTCGGCTCCTCATTGACTCGGGGCTAAGGCGTGGGGAATTGGCCGGGCTTAAAATTGAGGATGTTGACCTGGATAATCAAGCTGTCACTGTACTTGGCAAGGGCAGCCGTATCCGTCAGGTGCCCTTCGGCAGAAAAGCGGCCAGGGATTTAGACCGCTATGTGCGGGTGAGAGCCTTGCATCCGAACGCCGATAGTCCGCAACTGTGGCTTGGGCACGGCGGGCCAATGACCAACTCGGGCGTCTACCAAATAGTCAGAGACCGAGCAATCCAGGCCGGGCTTCCGCATGTCTACCCACACTTATTCCGCCATACCTTTGCTCACCTCTGGTTAGCCAGTGACGGGACTGAGGGGGACTTAATGAGATTGGCTGGGTGGAGAAGCCGGACAATGCTGGGCCGTTATGGTGCTTCCAGGGCTGATGAGAGAGCCAGGGCAGCTCACCGGCGATTAAGTCCAGGGGATAGGTTTTGAAAAAAGTAGCGCTGTGGCCTTGACAAAATCGAAGGTATGTTTTAAACTTGTAATTGAGCACATTAAAAACCTACAGGAATTTCGAAGTCTGAGACCCTTCTCGCGAGATAGGCACGCGGGGACGGCTTGGGCGGATGGCCACCGGGGCTAGGCAAAGGCCGACCTAGTGGTTGGTGGCAATCGAATGGGGGGACACCCAAGCAGGGAAGTCCAGGCTTCGAAATTTATGTTTAATCTCTAAGGAGGAAAGGAAGCGGTAGGCTTCCAGACCTCCTTTTTTTGTACAAAAAGTGGACACGGTTTATGGTTAACGATTTGAGTTTGAGGGGTAAAATTGGCGGCTACGCCCGGGCGGCCAAGTACGGTCCGGAGGAATTGACCGGGGTTGCCAGGGCTGCCTTCATGGCCCGATTCATGCCAGACGACCCCTCATTGTCGGAAGAAGAGCGTCAGCGCCGTGCGAAGGCTGGTTTACGAGCGCATATGGCTAGGCTGGCCAGACTGTCAGCTTTAGCACGAAAGAAAAACTAATAGGGGATTGCAATGATAACCAGACAGACCGAGGGACAAATCGCAGATAGATTGCTCACTTGCCTTGACTGTGGCCGTGACTTTATCTGGAATTCAGGGGAGCAGAGGTTTTACCTCTCCAAAGGTTTAAGCGCTCCCAAAAGGTGCCGAGCCTGCCGTGAGCAACGCCGCGCCACAATTAACCACGATGAGGGAGACCGGCCATGACACTCATACCTGAAGCTCTTTATGCAACCCAAGAGGCTGAAGCTTCCTTACTCGGCGCAATTCTAATTGAGTCCAGCGATGGCAATCGGGAGGCCATTGACGAAGTCTGTCAAATTATTGGGGTGGATGACTTTCTCGATTTTACTTTGTACGACGCCAAACATGCCAGGATTTTCTCGGCGATGGTGCTGGGCGATGGCGCCCCGAATCAGATAGTCGTGGCTGAGGAAATGAACCGCCGGGGCTTACTCCGCAGCGGCGACTGCGCTTACCTCAGGCACCTTGTCGCAGAATGTCCCTGTTCTCTCGATTTTCCTAGCTACACTCAGGCCGTTCGTGACTATGCCGACCGACGAAAAGGTAAGGCCAGGCCGAGAGTCAGAGGGGGGGCGAAGCTATGAATAAACCCGAAGCAATTTGGACGAGCACCGGCGGTATCTTTCCCTGGCCGGAGTACCACATCCGCGCTGAATTACAGCAGGTGTCCCAGGAGTGCGTGGGTAATCTTGTCGTGAAGTATGAAGCCGATGGTGATAGCCGTGTGCTCCTACCCATTACCACGGTGAATTTGCTATCCCTGGCAACCCGCAGTCAAATCATTAAGAAACTGGCTAATCACCTTGAAATTGACTGGGATGCTGCCCTCAGCTTCATTGTCCAGATGACAGCGGAAAAGGTTGCCGCAGGCGAGCCAGCGGCTGCCATTGGGATGAAGCCAGACACGATGAAGCTAGATTATCAGCTTTACCCTATCCTGGAGAAGGGGCAGCCGACTACGATTTATGGCCCCGGCAGCTCCGCCAAGTCATACCTTGCCGAGTACATCGCTGTCCTGGTTCAAGCCGGCATTGCTAGTCCCTTCTGGATACCCACGCAGGGCAATGTCCTGTACCTTGACTGGGAGACCTGCCAGGGTGACCACCAGCGCCGGGCCTGGGCGATTAAGAAGGGCTTGCTTCAGGAAGGTTGCGCTATTGATATGGATGTCTGTTATCAATATCGTTTCTGTAGCCAGCCAGTCGTCACCGACATATATGCAATTCAGAAAATGGTGTCCGATGGCAAGGTTAGCCTCGTGATAATAGATTCCCAGATGGCGGCGACCGGTTATGGGCCAGACCCAGCACAGGCGGCTACTATATATTACAACGCCCTCCGCTCCCTACACTGCACCACTCTGACTCTTGACCACGTAAATAAGGAAGACTGGCGGGCACAGGCCAGCGAGTCGGTGGGACCCTACGGCTCGGTAGTCAAATACAACCGCAGCCGCTCGCAGTTTGAAATTCAGAAGTCGCAGAATCCGGGTGACAAGTTCTTGGAACTTTCCCTGATTCATCGTAAGCACAATGAAGGGAAACTCCTGAAGCCCATAGGCGTTCGTATAAACTTCAATGAGGATAACCAGGGCGTCTTGGAAAGTACCACATTTCAACGGTGCGACATCGCCGACAACCCGGCGTTTGCCAAAAACCTGGGCCACAAGGACAGGATGGTTGCACTTCTCAAGCATGGACCACTTCGCGTTAAGGATATTGCTGACGCCCTTGGCATCTCGGGGGCGGTTGTGAGTGCTAGGTTTCATGACAATAAGGACATCTTCATTCATCTTGATGACGGCACCTGGGGGTTAGTGGCCAGTGAGTTACTTTAATTCTTATAGGGAACATACAGCATACAGGTTACCCCCTAAAGGGGGGGTAACTGTATGTATGCTCGGCCTGTATGGGGTGTATATACACCTGTATGCTATGCTCAAGGGAGGCGTGAACTGGCTGTCATTTTTGGCAGGGTGTATGCTTACCTGTATGGAGGGGGGTGTATGCAGGGGTGTATGCGCTACTTTTCACTGCCCCTTAAAAAAGGCCGGGGGCGATGTTTTACGCTCGACCTGGCGGTAAAAATGGGGAGTTAGGCTCAATTGACCAGTTTGGCGGTGATAAATGGAGGTAGACGATAACACGCTCAGAGGTTGCCATAATGATTATAGTGCGAAGTAACTTTTCACGCCTGATTGAGCCTGACTTCCGAGAAATGTTATGGAAAGTACGGGGAGATTTTACATGGTAGCGGATAGTTTTGAGACTGACGCACCGGGGTTGACACCGCCTCTCACAACCGAGGCCCAGGACGACTTCATCTTCCGGGCCCGGGTTGCTAAGTCGCTGGGGATGGCAGTCGAGGATGCCTGCAACCCGGTTATTGCCGAGATAGCCCAGAAGTACGGCCTTGACGCCGTGCAATTGGAGATTGCCAGTGACAGTGACATTGATACAGCGATTGAAATCGCTGAGGTTATTCGAAATAAAACAGGAGGTAAAGCAATGACACTTGAAAACACCAGTCAAGAAGAAACTCAGCCCTTTCGGAATGAACTCGACAAGGAAGCCTTAGCCGAAGCCTTGAGCCGCAAATTTTCCCTGGGCGATGGCGGCGCCGAGGCCCTGATGCTGCTCGGCGGCGACAATGCTGGAAGCTTACAACGGGTAGCCAAAGCCATTGCCTCGGCTAGGGAAGCGGCCGGGGAAAGTCGTCAGGCCGAAGCCACGCCACCCCAGGAGACGGTGGCGGAACGGCAGCGGCGAGAGGTTCTTGGGACAGGACGTTGGCTGCCAACTCAGGCCGAAGTCGAAGCCTTGACGGTCGAGCAGTATGGTCGCCTTCGGCAAAGCGGCTGGTCTGGGGAAGTTGCGCCAGACCCGAACGCACTGCCGGCTGAGGCCCCGCCGGAGGAAGAAGGTCGTCCCAGCGCCGAAGAAATCGAACAAATGAGCATGTCCGAGTACAATCGCTGGTGGAATGAGCGTCAGGCCAAGCAGAGTCACGATCCACAAAGCTGGTGAGAGAATTACATTTTAGGAGGTTTTCAATGTCGAAAGAACAGCGCAAAGCATACCCAGAATATGCCAAATTTCACCGGCCGCCGCCACCTACGCCGGCGGTGACCCAGGCGCAGCTCGACCGAGAGAAGGAAAAGCAAGAGCGGCCGCGGCCAGCGCCCCGGGTGTCTCATTCTCCACCCCCGGCTGAACCGCTTTTAGCGGGAAAAAAGCTGCTGACCAGGGAGCAACGGGATGCCTTGAGAGGTAAGTAGGTGCTTATAGGGCAAAGCTGGAAACTGTCTTCTGACGGCGCAAATATCAGTCTGTCAAAGAGGATGGTCAACAAAAAGACTGGTGCGCTATATTGGGTGGAGGTCGCCTGGTTTAGCACCTTGCAAGCCGCTCTGACGTACCTGGTGGACCTCGAAGTTGCGGAGACAAAGTTGTCGGACTTGCGGACGGTAGTCAAAAAGCAGGCCGAACTTTATAGCCTGATAGCGACAGGGCTTACCACAGTGGCCGTAGAGCCTGTCCTAACAACAAAGCCGAAAAGACACACGGGGGAAGGGGTTACGGCGGTTGTGGCTCATCAGGCTGAGCAAACCACCGTTTCAGCCAGCGGTTGACTACTTGCTTGGCAGAGCCGATGTCCTGGCAGTAGTCTGACCAGGTTTTATCCATCGGGACAAAAGTCCCGGTGGATGTTCGTTCTCTAACACCGGCTTTAACCGACAGTACTTCCCTAGCAATCCAAAGCTCCGTAGCTAGTTCAACAGTGAGTTCCTTCAAAACGGTCTTTTAATTAAATTGAATATCGCCAGGGCCATCATCCCGGCCACCGATGCCATTTCCAAGCCCAGCACAAAAGGATTTGGTTCCTTTATGGTGACACTGTCCAGGAAAGCTATTAGGGTCATATGCGTTTCTAAGGCCGCTCCCATGGCTAAGACAAAGGAATTGGTCAGCAGGTTTCTCAAAGCGTGCTCCTTATACCTGGCTCAAGGCATAGGCCAGCCAGCCTTATGTTCAAAGGGTAGCTATTAGGTGGATTCATGGCCGCCCATTCCCCGCCTGCCGAAGTTCAGTCAGAACGGCGGGCAGGCCCAGGACTTTTTTCAGCCAACCGTCTCTCAGGTTGATGAGTTCTGGCTTTACCGGCCGGCCGGCAATCTCCATCTCGGTGATGGCTTTGACGGCAACCTGCGCCTCGATGCTCTTTATCTCTTCCGGGGACTTGCCATAGGAGCGGCCGCCTGACTGTTTCTTAATCACCGGTTGGCCGTTCTGATAGAGCTGCAGGATTTTACGGTTGACATAGTGCTCACCGCCGCCGTTAGTCCTATCGGACACCTTCACCTCAACCTCAACATCAATGACCGCATCCTTCTGGATATACTCATAGAGTGGTTTAGACCAGGCGCCATACAGCCAGGTCTTGTTGTCTTCGCCGATAGCGGTGAACTCAAGGACTTCAGCCTGACCGACCTGGCGGGCTTGCCTGACTTGCAAGACTTTCAGCTTCATTCTGTCTGCCATTCTCTTTCCCTCCTTAGATTTGGCTCAGGACATACGCCAGGTAGCCGCTCTCTTTAGCCCAGATAGGGCAGCCGCGACAGTTCTTCTCCTGGCAGTAGATGGCCAGCTCGTACCGGCAGCGGGTCCCCGGTTTGGCATAAAGGTCATCAATCTCGGCGGCCACCTTGTTGATGTCGAGCTCTCCCCGGCAGTCCGCGTATTCCTGAATAAGTTCCTTAACTCTGTCTAGCTTGTTCATTTTCCCCTCCTTGCTTTTTCTCCCCCTCCCGGCTAGAATAAAAATAGCTGAGGGGTTCACTGGCAAGTGGCTCTCTCGGTCGTCTCCGTGGGGCGTCCAACTTCACGGAGACTTTTTGTTTGTTCTACTTATTGTTTTTTCACCCCCTTCCACTTAGGCTTATTCCAGTAAGGTGACCGACACTTCTTATTGGCACAATACTTTGGTGGTATTGGTGCCCGGGGATACCATTCATACCCGCACCGTAAGCATTTGAGTCGCTTGATTTCCATACCTTATTATATGCAGAAGTGCATAGCATTGTCAATACCCTGTCCGGGGTTTTAGAGAAAATATTTTCCCCACGCTCAAGAGAGGCTCTGCATACCGCGTAGGCTTCAAACTTGTCCTCCGGTATCTGTGCCAGGATGCGAAACTTCGGGCTGTCATTGCGGTCTATGCCGGCAGAGGCCAGCGTAACAAAGCCGTGACTATTTTCAGTCACGGGAGCGGCCCTTCCTTCCCCCGGAATATTCTGCTCTATCCATTCGCCCTGCTTTCTATTCAGGCGCAGGCGGTATTCCGCTATCTCATTCTGGCTCTCAAGGCTAGGACATCCCCACTGCTACCCCTGGCAAACGCCCACTGCATACCACCTGCCAGCCAGCGGTTGGCAACGAAGGAGTTTGGCCGATGGTTTCCTCACCCCTCAAATTAGAGAGGCTTCTTCTTGCATCCTGGTGCGCCGTTTTTGGTGAAGTGAGGCTGAAAAGCCCATTTTGCCTCATTTGACTGTGGTAAGGGGCTTTTCCCTTTTCTTCTTCTTGTCGTGGATGCAGCGCCTTAGCGTGCAGGACAGGCAGATGTCCTTGACTTCCTGTGAGTCGTAGCTGGCATTGTCCAGGTGCGCCAGCTTCAAGGGACACCAGGTAACCCGGGTAGGGGCCCCGGCCGTCTCAGTAGTCATCAAGAGGGATTATAGCACAACACGGTTTTCCACCAGATGATAACTGGACAGATTTCGCTCACCTTCAGGCTTCGTGGGCTACACCGTTTAGACAAAGATACCTTCCAAGCAGGTGGTCGCGGGTTCGAGTCCCGTCTCCCGCTCCATAGGCACGAAGGGTAGGCTCATAACTACCTGCAGGAGCCGAAAATCTAGATACAAGGCGACGCTGGTCTAAACGACCTGCACCGGGCTCCCCAAAACGCTATGGTGCAGAAAGATGGAAGTTGGCAGTGGTTGCTGGAGGGATTCAAGTTTGACTTGGAGGCACAGGTTCGCCCAAAGACGGTTGAATACTATTACGACCACGCCCATTTGTCCGCCCTTTGAGCTGACGAAAACATTTAGGACTGTTTTTGTCTCCGCCATTCCTCTACCTCTCTGGAGGGGAGAGGATGCAATTGCTTCCTCTGCTATCACAATTGTTCCTTTTGTGCAATACCTTTTTTCAAACAAAATCTTTTTGAATGTTTTTGAAAAAAACACG
>CAYGYD010000062.1:0-9699 GCA_964354005.1 uncultured Dehalococcoidales bacterium
GCGGTCTCAGTCCCTGCGGAGCGATGAGGCCAAACTGCTCAAAGGGGTCCTCAATACGCACCTCTTTGGTCTTGATGGCTCGCTTGAGGGCGGGCCAGACATTGGGGTTGCTCAGTACTTCGCTGGTGCCAAGCAGAAGATAACCACCGTTGGCCAAATGCAGGGCGCCTGGCTTCAGATTAGTGTGGTCACTCAAGTAGCCACCAAAGAGGAACCGCCTCTCAATCTTGCCGAAGAGGTTGGGATAGCTGGGATTAGGCTCGCTAATCACCGGCGGTCCCACGGTGCTACTGTTATCGACAAAGACATTGACATGGAAAGGTAAGAAGGGGTCACGACCCCGCATGACCCAACTCATGGGCACGCCAAAGGCCGGGTGTACCTGCTCCTCACCCTCTTTGAATATATCCAGGCTATTCAGGGTGAAAGCTTTGAGGTCATTAAGGTACTGGCTGATTTTGGCCGAGTCTTTATACTCCTGCAGCAGACTCGCAAAGAGACGGGATACGGTGAAATCAGCCACCGATGTGTCCGTAGCCTGCAATTTCTCCGCAGCTTGTGCCTCAAGCTCCTTAACCCTCTCAAATGTGCTCTGCAATTTCTTCAAAAGCTCGCTGCGCCTGGCCTCAAGCTCGCGACGGGTTGGCTCTTCCAGTGCCAGGTACTCCGCCTGAGACATGGGCTTACCCTCGGCCAGAGGAAGCAGGGCCGGACCAACTGGCGTCACCTCTAGGTAGAAACCCTGGCGCTGGGCTTCCTCGCCGATTTCCTGAAAGAGCCTCTGCTGTTCAGTCTGATTCTCCTCTACGGTCTTCTTTCTCTGTGTTTTGTACTCTTCGCTGGCAAAGGCCTTGGCCAGCTCTTCTTTCAGTCTTTGCAGGAGATTACTGATTTGGTCCCGGAGGACCTTGCCTTTGCCCTGGGGCAGGTTAAGAATCTGGGGGCGGTCGGGGTCACCAAAATCATAGAGATAGCACCAGTCTTCTGGATGGTAGGGTTTCTCTTTCTGACGCTGCTCAATTACCTTCTTGATATGGGCTTTGACGACGGTAGTCTTGCCAGTCCCAGTCAGCCCAGCAACAAAGATGTTATAGCCCTCGCGGTTCATTGACAGGCCAAACTCGACAGCCTGAATGGCCCGGTCCTGACCAATAAACTCACCAAGTGGAGCTAAATCCTTGGTACACTCAAAGTCGAAGATGGCTGGGTCGCACTGCCAGCGTAGCTTATCGGCAGGCACCTCGAAGTCGGTAACTTTCACGGCTCACCTCCCGCCCGTTATTATACCACTTAACCGCAAGTAGTCACATAATGGATTGTTTGACGCCGTTCTTTTTGTCCCTCCCCCATTTCGTTCAGCGAACAAAGGGCGTGGCGGATTGGTTCTTCAGCCGAGTCCTCATAACTCAAGGCAAGTTCACGATAGGAGACAGGACATAAATAGAGATGGAGAGTAGCCTCGCCCAATAAGAATTCTGACCTATCGCTCAGGGACAAAAGAATAGACTGCCCTGCGTCAGCAATCTGGCGACTGGCACCAATAACAAACAAGACTTCACTGAGAAAGGGCTTCCAGTGAAGAAACTTGCGTTTTCTATCGAGAGGAAACCTGGCTGGCAACTACCCGGGTTATGTCGGTAAGCGTTGTCTACTGGTTCTCATCTTGCCGAAGCAGTCGCTGCAATACACTGGTCGGTTGTTGCGCGGCTCAAATGGTACTTCTGTTTCCTTGCCGCACTGGGCACATACCGCCGAAAACATCTGCCGCGGAGGCCGATTGGCTGTATCGCCCACCCGCTCCGACCTTCTCGCCTGGCGACACTCGGGGCAACGTTTGGGCTCGTTCTGCAAGCCCTTGGAAGCGTAGAACTCCTGTTCACCAGCGGTGAAGGTGAACTCTCGCCCACAGCTAACACACTGGAGCGATTTGTCCTGGAAACCCATTGGATGACCTCCTGTGTCCACTATTAGTTGGTCTGCGCTACGGTCATCCAACACTTGGATGAGGCTGAGTCAACTTTAGTCAAGATGGTGGATAACCTAAACTGAACCAACGCCTGCATTATATAACAAAATAATCGGTTTTGCAAAATATAGGTCAAGGAGTATTAACCTCACCCCCTAACCCCCTCTCCTAGAAGGAGAGGGGGATGAATCTTAGAGAGGGGCTTCGCCCCTCTTAAACGCCCCCACGGGCATGACCAATCTTTGAAATGGGTAAGGGTTGCTAAACGACCTATGGTCAAATGGTACTGACTAGTAGCCTCTTTTCTTGTCAACCACATTAAACAATCGTTTGCCAGCCAGATAGCGCTTCAGGTTCTCGGCAAAAATCTCGGTGGCATGCACTACGTAGTCGCCCATGCCACCCGCGATATGCGGGCTGAAAATGACATTGGGCAACTCCCACAATCGGCTGTCCGACGGCAGAGGCTCAGTAGCAAAGACATCCAGCCCGGCCCCGGCAATCCAGCGTTCCTCCAGGGCACGGACTAACGCCGACTCATCCACTATCCCACCGCGAGCGATATTAATCAGGCAAGCCGTGGGCCGCATCTTCCGGAGCTCCTTTCTACCGATAAGATTGCTCGTTTCTGGGGTAAAAGGCACGGCCAGCACCACAAAGTCACTTTCCACCAGTAACCTGTTGAGCTGTTCCGGCGGCAACATTATGTCAACATATCGGGCTCGCCCCACCTGCCTGGCCGACCGGCGGGTGGCCATCACCCTCATGCCAAAGGCTTTGGCCAAACGGGCCACCTCCCGCCCGATACTACCCAGTCCGACTATCCCCACCGTCTTGGAGTTCAAGGCTTCCGGGGTAAAGCGCTCCCACTTCTTCTCACACTTAAGCTGGAAACAGAAGGGGGCCTGCTTGACAAACATCAGCATCAACCCGATGACAAATTCACTGATAGGAATGGCGTGAATGCCACTGACATTGGTCAGAGTTACCGGGCTGTCTATCATATCAATATCCAGAAACCGGTCGACGCCGGCAGACATCACCTGAATCCACTTTAACTTGGGTGCCCGGGTTAGGACATCCTGGGGTAGTCTGAGTCCATAAATAACCTCAGCTTTAGCTAGCAAGGCATCCAGTTTGGCTTTGGCCGCCGCATCTCCTTTTAGCTCACCACGGAATAGATTGGAGGCATCGGTCACCTTAATTTTGGGGCTGACACTGACAATCTGGCGGAGTAATTCCGGGCCAATTCCGCTGGTGACTACGACACTGACTGCTGCCATAAGCGACCCTCCCTTCCTTTGCTAACGGTGTTAGTCCAGTGGGGCTAGTCCAGTATAGAAATACCTGAGCCGATAGTCAAGTTGACCCAAAGTCTCAATCCTATCCCCCTTGCCCCCTTCCCTTAATAAGGGAAGGGGGAGGAAAAAGAAGAGGGGGCTGCGCCCCCTCTCAGACACCCCCATTTTCATATCTTCTTCTTAAACACCACACGGTCTAGCCCCGGCCCGCTGTAGTCCCTGACTACTGCGACACCTTCCTTATTCGGTTCTCCCAGTAACTCCATCCCCAATCGCTGGTGAAAAGCGATGGAAACTTTATTGGTCGGGGACGTGATAGCCTTAAGTTCTGTACAGCCTTTCGTTTTGGCGAACTCGGTGAAATGCTCGTAAAGCCGCCGACCTATGCCCATTTTTCGATGGGACCGGCGTACACCGACAAATTTGACGTAGGCAAGGGGAGCCGTCTGGGAAAACAGGCCGAAGAGATAGCCAACGACCTTTTCGCCTTCCTTGACAACATATGCCGTATTCCCAAACTCATAAAGAAGCATCGGATGATGCAGACGCAGAGTATGGTCATTACCCCAGAAATCGACAATATCCCGAAGAATCTGGCCGAAGTCCGTCTTGGTACAAAGGGATATTTCCATATCCGGTCGGCTTACGCCTTCAAATCTATCTTGTATTTCTTTAGGGTATCATTAATCAGGGCCGCCGATTTCTCATCTGGCTCAACGAGGGGCAGGCGCGGCTTGCCCACCCTGAAACCGAGGTGATTGAGGGCGTATTTTATCGGCGCCGGACTCGGCACCGAAAACATTGCGTTTACCAGCGGCACGAGGTTGCGGTGGATGGCTGCAGCTTCGGCAATCTGGCTTTTGAGAATCAGGTCTATCATCTTCTTATACTGTTTACCGACGAGGTGTGTGGTGACGCCGATGACACCGTAGCCTCCCAGAGCCATGATGAGGAAGGTATCGTTATCATTGCCGCTCCAGATAAGGAAGCCCTCCCTGGCATTGTTGAGCGTCTTGGCCACGTGTTCCATATTGCCGCTGGCTTCCTTCACCCCGACGATGTTATCTATTTTACTCAGCCTGGCAATGGTCTCCGGCTCCATATTGACCACCACGCGTGACGGTATGTTATACATGATAATGGGCAGGCTGGTGCTTTCGGCAATGGCCTTGAAATGCTGATATATGCCTTCCTGATTAGGTCTGTTATAATAAGGAACGACCGAAAGGCAGGCATCCACCCCGATTTTTTCTGCCTTTTCGGTTGCTTCCACCGCCTCAGCAGTGCTGTTGCTGCCGGTGTAGGCCACAATATTGCCCCGGTTGCCCACCGCCGCTTTCACCTCGGTGAACAGGCGCATTTCTTCCTCCCAGGTAAGCGTGGGGGCTTCCCCGGTCGTTGCTGCCAATACCACACCCTCGCTACCGGAATCAAGCAAAGCCAGAGCGAGCTTTTTGGCTTGTTCGTAGTCAACTTCTCCCTTTTCATTGAAGGGTGTCACCATAGCTGTTAACAATCGTCCCAGCTTTTTCATTTCTTCCCCCTTGGATGTACCCAATCTCGTTTGACCATCTCCTCGGCAATCTGGACGGCGTTCAGCGCCGCACCCTTGCGAACATTATCGGAGACAACCCACATCGCCAGACCGCGGGGATGAGAAGCGTCCTGGCGAATCCGACCAACATAGACTTCATCAGTACCGGCGGCGGACCAGGGTTGGGGATAAAGACTGATGACCGGGTCATCCAGCAATTTGACCCCGGGAGCCTGGGCTAGAATCTGCCGTGCCTCATCGACAGTCATGGCCTGAGAGAATTCTACATGTACCGCCTCGCTATGGCTAACAAATACCGGGACACGCACACAGGTGGCTGACACGGCAATTTCATTGGCATGCATTATTTTCCGGGTCTCCTCCACCAACTTCCACTCTTCTTTGGTGTAACCATTGTCCAGGAAGACATCAATCTCCGGCAGCAAATTGAAGGCTATCTGGTGGGGATAGACATGGGGGACAGCACTCTGTCCATTCAGCACCTGCTTGGCCTGGGTGGTCAACTCCTCAATGGCCGCCGAGCCCGTGCCGGACACTGATTGATATGTGGAGACCACGATACGCTTTATGGGATTGACCTTGTGCAGGGGATAGAGAGCTACCACCATCTGAATGGTGGAGCAATTGGGATTGGCGATAATCCCCTTGTGCCACTGGATATCCTCCGCATTGATTTCAGGTACCACCAGCGGCACACTGGGGTCCATCCGCCAGGCGGCGCTATTATCCACCACCACCGCGCCAGCTTGAGCCGCGATGGGTGAAAAGTGGCGACTAATCTCGGCGCCGGCTGAGAAAAGAGCAATATCAATACCTTCAAAAGACTCCGGAGCAGTTTCCTTAACTTCAATCTCATTGTGAGCCACAAACAGCTTCTTGCCCGCAGAGCGGTCCGAGGCGAAGAGATTGACTGAGTCCATCGGGAAATGCCGTTGCTCCAGTATCTTTATAAATTCATGCCCCACCAGACCAGTAGCCCCGACGATGGCCACCCGATATCCTTTCATCCTACCTCCTACAGATTGAGCAGAGTGTCCAGCCCGTAGATTAGTCCCTGGCGTTTGATGACTTCCTTTACCGCCAGGATGACGCCGGGCATAAAGGCTTCTCGGCTAATCTGGTCATGCCGTATCCTTAGTGTCTGTCCGGCCGCGCCCAGAATCACCTCCTGGTGCGCCAGAAGACCGGGTAAGCGCACACTGTGAATGTTAATGCCTTCCACTTCCTGCCCCCGACTGGCCGCGGGCCCTTTTTCCGCAGGACGGGAGAAAGGCTTGCCCCGGGACTGAGCCATAGCGCGGGCAGTGGACAGGGCCGTCCCGGAGGGGGCATCCGCCTTGAGATTATGGTGCAATTCCAGGATTTCAGCGTAGTCCAGATACCTGGCGGCTATCTTGGCCAGGTGCATCATCAGCACAGCGCCGAGAGCAAAATTGGGGGCGACCATTATCCCCACTTTGTGGGTCTCGGCCAATTGCTCCATTTCACTGATATCATTGGAGGAAAAACCAGTGGTGCCAATGACCAGACGGACTCCCTTCTTTGCCGCCAGCCGCACCGCCGGCATGACAGCTTTTGCCGTGGAGAAATCCACCACCACATCCGGCTGACACGTATCCAGAATCTGCTCCAGACTATTAGAAAAGGGAACTACGCCCGACCCATCCGGCAAGGAAAGAAAATTCTGAGAAACCTGGATATCCACAGCCCCGACTATCTCAATTCCCGGCTCCCGGCAAAGGCCACTGATGACTTCCCGACCCATTTTGCCGGATGCCCCGTGAACTACTACCTTGACTGGTGTCAACGCCGGCCTCCTCTCTCCGGGCCACGCGGCCTAGGAGTCGACGGGCGAGGTCGTCCCGATGGGCGAAATGGTCTTGGCTGATAACCTGGGCGTCCTCTACCCCCGGCTCCGGACTCCTGAGACTGCTTCTCAAAAACCGCCTTCCGTGACAAGGCTATCTTGCCATCCTCATTCCGGATGACCTTGACCGTAATTTCATCACCCAACTTAACCTCGTCTTCAACACTGGCCACCCGGTAGTCAGCCAGTTCACTGATGTGAACCATACCTTCTTTACCCGGCAGAATTTCCACAAAAGCGCCAAAGGGCATGATGCGGGTAACTTTACCGGTATAAACACTGCCCACTTCTACTTCACGTGTCAGGTCTTCAATAATGCTGATAGCCTTGCGGGCAGAAGTCTCGTCTGGTGAGCCCACCACCACACTACCATCTTCCCCAATATCAATGGTGGTTTTGGTCTCGCTGATAATCGACCGTATGGTCTTACCACCGGGGCCAATGACTTCACCAATCTTGTCCTGGGGAATGGTTATGCGATACATTCGCGGGGCATAGCGACTCAACTCCGGCCGGCTGGCACTCAGGGCCTGGCTCATAATTCCCAGGATATGGAGGCGAGCCTCCCGGGCCTGTTCCATTGTCTTCTGGACGATTTCCAGGCTTATGCCCTTGAGCTTGGTGTCCATCTGTAAGCCGGTGATGCCCTCAGTGGTACCAGCCACCTTGAAGTCCATATCACCGTAGTTATCCTCAAGGCCTTCGATATCGGTCAGGATGACATAGTTGCCCTGGTCATCAGTGACCAGGCCCATGGCAATACCCGCCACGGGTTTCTTAATGGGAACACCGGCATCCATTAACGACAGGCTACTGGCACAGACGCTGGCCTGAGAGGTACTACCGCTGGAGCTAAGGACCTCTGAGACCAGGCGGATGGTATAGGGGAACTCCTCTTCTGTGGGAATCACCGGTGCCAGCGAGCGCTCCACCAGAGCGCCGTGTCCAATCTCACGGCGACCGGGCGTGCCGATACGCTTGACCTCGCCGGTGGAAAAGGGCGGGAAGTTATAGTGGTGAATGAAACGCTTGCTTTCCTCAATACCCAGCCCATCAAGCTTTTGCTCCATGCCGCTGGAACCGAGGGTAGTGATGGTCAGCACTTGTGTCTGCCCGCGGGTGAACAGGGCCGAACCGTGAGTGCGCGGCAACAGCCCCACTTCACAGCTAATCGTCCGGATATCCCTGGGGCCACGACCTCCCGGACGCTCACCGCGGAGAAGGTGAGCCCTGACTTCAGCTGTGACCTTAGCCTCGAGCGCCGCCATAATATCGGCTTCAGTGAAGGTGGCTCCAAGTTTCTCAATGAGTTCCTTCTTCAATTCGGAGAGCCCCTGTTCTCGCGGCTCTTTCTCGGCATAGCTGACAATCTGAGCTAGTTTTTCATCAACAATCGGAGAAATAGCCGTAACGGCTTCAGCGTTGGACTTACTTGGTGGCAGGACTACTTTTGGTTTACCACAACTGGCTTGCAGCTCTTCCTGGACCTTGATAATACCCTGATTTACTTCGTGACCAAGCTTGATAGCCTGTAGAACGATGTCCTCGTCAGCCTCCCGAGCCCCCGCCTCCACCATGACAATGGCGTCTCTGGTACTGGCCACCACCAGGTCAAGCAGGCTATCCTCAAGCTGGGCCAGTGTCGGGTTCAAGACCAATTCGTCATTAATATAGCCAATACGGACGGCACTGACCGGGCCATAGAATAGTACTTCCGATAGTGATAGGGCCGCCGAGCTACCGATGACCGCCAGAATATCGGGGTCGTTCTCCTGGTCCACGGAAAGAACGGTAATGATTAGCTGAATTTCACTGCGCCACTCCTTAGGTAAGAGCGGGCGCAACGGGCGGTCGGTAAGTCGGCTGGCCAGAGTGGCTTCCTGACTGGGACGCCCTTCCCGGCGGATGAAGCCACCCGGAATCTTGCCGGCGGCGTAAAGTCTTTCCTCATAGTCAATGGTGAACGGTATGAAATCCCTCTCCTCCCGGGACTCTTTACTGGCACAGGCAGTCACCAGCACTACCGTGTCCCCGTAGTGGACAGTCACGGCGGCATCCGCCTGCCCGGCCAGCTTGCCGGTTTCTATCATCAGCTTTCGGCCACCGAGTTCAAGCTCAAAGGATTGATATTTTAACAAAAATCTTCCCTCCCCGTTGCTAAATCTACTGAAAACTGCTTCCTTCTGAAGATTGCCTTATTCCGCCCCATGAACTGGCCTAAGGTTAAGGTTGAAAACATCATCCAGTAGCTGGCCAAGGCTTTACTTACGCAGCCCTAACTGACTAATCAGCTTGTTGTAGCGGGCGACATCTTCTCGGCTGAGGTATGCGAGCAGCCGTCTCCTCTTACCCACGAGCTTAACCAAGCCAAGCTGAGTATGGTGGTCACGTCGGTTAGTCGCCATATGCTTGGTTAACTCAGCTATTCTCTCAGTCAGCAAAGCTACCTGGACTTCGGTCGAGCCAGTGTCCTTTTCATGGCGAGCGAACTTTCCGACAACCTGTTTCTTCTGGGCTTTTTCCAATCCAGATTACCTCTCTATCCTTGTCCTAAATTCTTCTGTGAATAATAAGTATAACACAAGATAAAAAATTATAGCACACCCCGTTCTGGCTGTAAATGAGGTGTAAGCGTCTAGGGATGTGCGAAACTCGGGTCAACATATGCTGGAAGTATCATAATGCCTAATCGGCAATATCAACAATGAACAACCGGCCGATGGATTTGGAGAGGAGGCAATGCCAAAGCAGCACCATCACCAACATCCGAAGCACATTATCCCAAGCACCACCACCGACATGCGAAACACTGTCCAATCAGAGGCCTTGTTACGATTGGGGCTGTCATATTCACACTAGGTATCGCGGGATATTTTATCATCTACCTATTCTTTTGACGAGATTCACCCGGCTAACCCTTCTTGAAAATAGAGCTGTCTGGATTATCCAAACTCAGAATCAGACTACTTCTTGCTCTCTCAATTCAGCAATCTCTACCTCGGAATATCCC
>CAYGYD010000063.1:0-9471 GCA_964354005.1 uncultured Dehalococcoidales bacterium
TCCGTCAATCTATTTTACCTGACTTTGGTGTCCTTTAAATCCATCCTACCCCAGAAATATTGCAGACTTTGGAAGAGTGGGAGGAATGCAATGAAATCGAATCGGCAGATGATACCTAAAAGCCCTAAACCTACCAGAAAGAGATGCAGGAATTGCGGAAGAATCTTAGATGCTATCTGGTTTACCGCATTGATGACTGAGGAATGGTCTTGGAATGGTGAAGGCTACGATGAATGCACCGCGAGACATAGCCTCGTTACGGATCCTGATTCGGAGGTAATATGCCCTAGTTGCGAGCATGTCGTTGGTACAGGCCGAGACTTCGGTTTCTGAATCCTGAAGTTGAGAAGGGGGAAGTGAAATGGGTGAGAAGTCGTTAGGTGTAATCCGCAGCAGAAGCAAAATTAGCTACGATTATGCAACGATTAGGATAACGCAGAGCCGAATCGACAAAGGTCTGATAGCTATTCCGAAAGCTCTGGCTGAGTGGTTTCCTGGCCATAACGAGACAATTCAGGTTTACTTAAATGATTCGCCGGTGTCTCAAACCAAGCATTATTCTTCCTACACCAGTAGCACACGAGAATGTAGAATTGGGGGTGTTGGAGAGTGGTTTCAACAGAACAGCATAAGGAGTGGTGATGAAGTAGTGATTCAGTTTGTAGATAAGGAACGTTTCATATATAGGCTTATTCCCGAGCGGAACTTCATAGTTAAAACCCGGGAATTGGAGTATAGCTTCGACAAGTCTGAAACTGAACAAGAGGCTTCAGGTAAAATCACGACTCTTGCTGAATGGACTCAGTTGGACAAGGACAAGGTCGTCCTTAATGAATACCATCGCTTAGTCAGTGCTCCGCCGCCTAACGAAAGACTGCATATTAAGAGAAGCCAAAGCCGGGCGAGAGAAAGCGTGCCAGTCAATCTAAGAACCTTGTTAGAAGGTATTTACAAGGGGCACTGCCAAGTGTGTGATTTCTGGTTTCTTAAAAGAGATAAAGACCCATACTTTGAAATCCATCACCTTGATCCAGTGAAAGGACACCATCCTAAGAATGTTCTTGTAGTCTGTGGAAACTGCCATAACCAATTTGAATATGCAGATGTAACGCCACAGTTCAACGAGGGCATGTGGCTCGTCAGAGTCTCTTTCAACAGAATTGCGCACTCAGTGAGACAGGCTGCATTAAATTTGGAGGGACAAATATTCTTCAAAGAGCTTTTTGTCTAAAGCTCTACTCGCATTAAAGCTGACAGACACAGTGTTTAAGAGGGGCTTCGCCCTTCTTTCTTTTTCTTCCCCCTCTCCTTCCAGGAGAGGGGGATTTAGGGGGTGAGGTTAAATACTAATCACTCTAGAAGTCAAGTGCGAATTTGCCGTTCTGATAGAGCAGTTCGCCGTCCACCCGGATTTCACCGCCCTGGCGCAGGTCACAAATCATATCCCAGTGGATGGCCGATTCATTCTTACTGCCGGTCTCGGGATAACCGGCACCTAGAGCTAAGTGGAAGCTTCCACTTAGCTTTTCATCGAACAGTATTTCGCGGGTGAAACGGGTGATGCCCTCGTTGGTGCCAATGGCGAACTCGCCAACATAGCGGGCGCCGGCATCAGTATCCAGCGTCTTGATAAGAAAGTCCTCGTTCTTACCAGCGGTGGCTTTCACCACTTTACCCTTCTCAAACCAGAGTCGCACACCGGTGACTTCCCGGCCGCGGTAAATTGCCGGGTAGGAAAAACAGACATGTCCCTCAAGGCTATCCTCGACCGGGCCGGTGAAGATTTCTCCATCCGGCATATTGTAATGACCATCGGCGTTTTGAAAGATTCGACCGGCAACACTGAGACGGAGGTCAGTATCTGGCCCCTTAAGATGCACCTGTTTCTTACCCTTGAGCCAGTCGACAATCTTCTTTTGGCGGGCGGAAAAGCGCTGCCAGTAGCCAATGGGGTCGTTCATATCCGGGAGGCAGGCGTGGTAGACGAAGTCTTCATACTCGCTAAGACCCATTTCGGCATCCTGGGCCAAGGCATGGGTGGGGAAGGGGGCAACGGTCCAGCGCAGTTCTCCCGCCGCCGACCGGCGCATATAGGTCTTCATCAACTCCGTACGCGCCTGCTGGTGCAGGACGATTTTACGCGGGTCAACATTACTCAGCGCCTTCGTATTGGACTCGGCCAATATTGAAATGCGGACATCGTAGGTATTCATAATCAGTTCAACTGGCTTGGGCACATGCTTGATTTGTTCGTCAGATGCGTAGCGGAAAAATATTTCATCAATATCGGGCAGAGAACTCTGCAAAAGCGGGTGACCGCCAGCCTGCAAGACACGGGCATAGATTGCCTTGAGCAGTGGCTCGGCCACACTGCTGCCATAGATAGCCACGCGGTCGCCCGGGCGTACCGCGACAGAATAATCCACCAGTGTCTGGGCCAATTTCTCTACTCTGAGGTCAGCCATAATTATCTCCTTGTCCTAGTGTATTTTGATGACTCTATCATAGCACGATAAATCAAAACTTTCTCCGCTCAGGGTGCTGTGCTCTTCTGGTTGAAATTGTCTGTCATTGCGAGGAGCTTTAGCGACGAAGCAATCTCACGCCTTGCATATTCTGAGATTGCCACGGGCACTCCGTGCCCTCGCAATGACATCAGGTATTATCCCCTCAACCAAAACCGAACGAAATCCCGGTCAGTAAAAAAATCTTGATAATTGCCGTAAAATCCCTTGACAAGGCGCAGTTCCATAGTAAAATTATAAGTGAATACTTAAATCCAGAAAGTTGAGACTCATCAGGAAACAGCCCTGATGAGTCATGTTATTTAGAGAAAGCGGGGTATAGCTTAGCATGGCCCGCAAGCTGCTGAGGACTTTCGGCTTGGGTTTGATTGCTCTGCCGGAGCCGTTTACGACTCCACTGGGGGTGGGACTGCTCGTGGCGTCCTATCTTTTGTTCCGAAAGCAGGAAGCCGATAGTCACCATCGCTTGCAGAAATTGATTAAAGGATACCTTAGCTCCTTCCAGCCTTCCAGATACGTCTCATCGGTTCCGGCGGGGCGACAGCAGATGGCACTCCTTTGCCGCCCCCGGGATAGCAATACTCACCGGGTTGGTCTCCGGGGCTACGCCTGGCCTGGTCAGCCCAGAATGCCGGTGAAAGTCATACACCATGCCCTTAATCCGGACCTGTGGCGGCAATACCAGAACACTGACAGCGTCCGAGCCGGTTTCCAGGGCTACTGGTCGGCCCAGTCCTCGATTAAGGAGAAGGTAGTACATCACAGCTTCAACCGAAATCTTCCGTCTCGCATTGGCCGGGTGGCCACTGCAACCTGACCCATCAAGGCAGCGACTAAAGGCAACTCCGCATTCTCATCCTCGTTCCAGGCTGAGTCTGATACCGGGCTTGCGGAAAGGGGGGGAGAGAGCGCGTGAAAGTGATTAAGAACCAGGGCAGAGGGCGATTTGCTCTGGCAATTTTGCTTCTGTTTCTCATCGCCTTGAGTGCCTGCGCCCGCTATAATAATTTCCCGGTTATTACTGATTTGACGGCCGAAACTGGCTGGGTGCTTCCGCAGGGCAGTGCTGAGCTCAAGTGTGTAGCCTTTGACCCGGACGGTGATGAGCTGACCTATGTCTGGTCAGCCAGCGGGGGCACCATTTCTCAATCGGGCTCGATTGCCAGGTGGACGGCACCCGAGGCCAAGGGTAATTACACTATCACCGTGAAGGTGGCCGACACCAAGCGTGGTGAGGCCACGAGGCAAATACGGCTTAATGTTGGCGACAACCACCCGCCGCGCATTGAAAGTTTGAGCGCCGCGCCTTCAGTGATTGGTCAAGCCGAGACGACGGTGATTAAGTGTGTTGCCTCAGACCCGGATGGTGACGGGCTTAGCTATCAGTGGTCGGCCGAGCGGGGTCACATCTCGGGGCAAGGTCCAGCAGTTGAGTGGACCGCCCCCGATGCCTGTGCCGATTACATTGTTACCGTGACCGTAACTGACAGTAAGGGGACCGAAACCAGCCAGTCGGTAACCGTTACGGTCAGGAAGCCAGGCTGAGGGTAAGTAGCGCGGCCTGGCAGGTCGCTGGAATAGAAGAGAAGCAGTCAATAAGTAAGGGAGGCTCTGTTAAGAGAGGTAGTCATTGTCAACTGTTTTAGTGGAGTGTTGCCATGAACATCCTGGTTACCAATGATGATGGCATCGATTCTCCAGGCCTGTGGGCTCTGGCGGAAGCGATGAGTCGGCTCGGTCAGACGCTGGTCGTGGCGCCGGATAAACAGCAGAGTGGCGTGGGCACCAGTGTCTCCTTGTATAGCGGCATCAACATTGTTGAAGTGCCCTCGTCTATCCCGAATGTTCGGGCTTATGCCGTGAGTGGCACGCCCAGCGACTGCGTGATTCTCGGGTTGCGCCGTCTGGCTCAGGTCCGCATCGAGCTTGTGGTTTCCGGGATTAACCTTGGGCCCAATGTCGGCAACGATATTCCCTACTCGGGCACGGTGATGGCCACACTTCAGGGCTATTTTCGGAAGATACCGTCTATGGCGGTATCGCTGGTCATCAGCGACCGCGGAGAAAAGCCACGTTTTGATGTTGCCGCGCAGGTTGCCGAGGCGCTGGCGCTGAGCATTAAGAATGGCCAGATGCCGACCGATGCTATTCTTAACACCAATGTGCCGAATATTCCTCGGCAGCAAATCAAGGGCATGAAAGTCACCAGAACGGCCGCCAGCGGCTATGTCCGGCTGGCTGAGGTCCGCGGCGACAGTAATGTCAATTACACCACCGCCATCGGTAAGCGCCCGGGTCAGGTCATTGAGGAAGGCACGGATATCTGGGCGATTGATGCCGGGTTTATCTCGGTCACTCCCCTCCGTCTGGAAGTTACCCACCACAACCTCATCCCCACCCTATCTGAGTGTATCATTAAGCTGGCCCCAGACTTATTGAAGAAAAGAAATCAGCCACGCTGAAAGCCGCTGGCCAGCCCTCTGCCTATTGGAGGCCGTTTATCAACCTCACCCTCTTTTTCTTGAGCCGCATACCCAGCAAGAACCGCGTCACATTAGTCCGTTTCATCAGCTCGTAAAGCGCGACGGTAGCAATGAAGGCGGTGACGACATTAATGGCGTATTTAGGCAAGACAGCCATGTCCCACTGAATGATGAAGTAGCCAAACACCGCGATGGGGGTGGAATGGATGATATAGTAAGGCAGAACGGCATTGTTGCCATACTCCAGGAACCGGTTGCTGAAATTGAGGAACTTCCGACTCAGGTAGAGAAGGCCGGTTATCCAGAACAGGCCGTTGAAACTGCGCAGTGTCCAGTATAAAGCGTGTCCCAGTGTGCCGGGCTCGCTCCTCAGGGCTGGCCAGTAACTTGAGCCCAGCGGCGCCTTCCACCAGACCGGAAAAACGAGGAGCATATACAGCGTCATGGTAATGGCAGCACCAAGTAAAGCAATGGGTCCGCTCTTATCGATGCCGCGCTGGAAGCGCGGTTCGGAGAACAGGAAGAAGCCATAGACAAAGAATATAACATAATAGAAAAAGAGAAAGTCACTTGACAGGGCGAACTTGGTGTATATCTGTACTATAGCGGTGGGAATAACCAGAACAAAGAGAGCGCCGCGCTTTTCAAAGAAACTGGCCAGTCGCGGGATGAGGTTATGTTCGAATTTCCGACGGACAAGCAGGAAGAAGGGCATTAGTCCCAGCGTGTAGAAGACCAGATACCAGAGGAACCATAGGGCACCGGCGGCAAAACCGGCACGGAAAGGCAGTGTCCGGTCCAGAAGGAAGGTGGGGTACCAGTCGAAGAAGGAGCCGGTATAGCGCTCGAACTGCAGAGCAGCGATGAAGTAGCAGGGCGGAACGAGCACCAGCATGCCGAAAATCAGCGGGACAATCAGTCGTTGTATCCTTTCAATCAGGTAACTCTTCCCGCTACGGATACCCACTGAGAACCAGGTGGCGGCACCAGCGATGAGGAAAAGAAGCTCCATGTGGTACTGGTCCTGAACCATGACCAGGGCCTGAGTGGCCAGATTCAGCTCGTTATTTCTCAAATACCACGCATAGGGAGCGAAGGTCATGGCGGTGTGAAAGGGGATAAGCATCAGTACGATGAAAACTCTCAGCCAGTCCAAATAATGTTGTCTCGCTGAAGCGCCTTTAAGCATCCTGATAGTCCAATTTCCCGAAATCTGTCTGAGCCGACTTCTTCAGTCTCAGTGTTCAATAAAGACCCGCTCATCCCCGAACCAGACGGGGGAATGTGAGTGGTCAATAAAACGTTTTTCGTCCTCAAAGAGCGCCTGGGACGCTTTCTGTCGCTCAGGGGAGGGGATAGGTGGGGATAGGTCTTCCAGGCTATCCCACCAGAGTTCGGCCACGCCATCGTAAGGCTCGGGGCCACCATGGCTGGCGCGCATGTTATCATTGAGTCCGTCATAACCAGTGTACACCTGAATATAGCGACGAATACGCAGGGTAACGGCGTGCTTTTGCACCAGCGGGCCGTGGGTCTCCCGCCAGTAACGCTGAAATTCCTCACGCGAAAGATGAGGCAAACGACGCAGGCAATAAATCATCTTAATCATGGCCCCCTCCTGGTTTGCACTGAGCGAATACTGGCGCTATGTTAGAATGGATACCAGCCAAAGTCAAGGCGGGATGTTCATAAGTGGCGCTAGCTCAGCGGAGGCCGGCGATGACTGACGGCTCTCCTTATTACGGTTGAAGCTGTCTTACGCTTTGAAAATAGGCGTTAAGCTTGCGGTAGAAAGCGAGAGTTGCCTCGTCATACTGCGGCTGCATGAGAAGGGCCTCGGAGGGGTGGTAGAGCTCCTCTTCACCACAGGGGGTCATCGGGAGTATAGTATCGCTGAAGCCATCCCAGTCTTCATTTACCGGGAGACCAAGCTTCTTCAGGGGCGGGTCAAGGGTGGCATCCACCAGCACAAGTCGACCCTTTATCTCTACCCGGCAGGCGAGGTGGTGGCTGATGGGTAGCTCTCTGGCCAGTTGCTTTAGGCCAGGCGGGTACTCAATGGCATCCTCATACCAGCGAAAGGGGTAGACGGCGTAGAGTACCAGCAGACCCAGCCTTTGGAACATGTTGGCGAGCAGGAAATGCTTGGGTGTGCACGAGCCCATCCGCAGGTTAAGTATTTCAATGTACTTTTCCGGATGGTTAAGCTCGGGGATAACGCCGTAGGGTATGTCTCTAATTTGCCGATAAATGTTAATCCTGGCCTGAACGGCGTCTTTGCCCGCTGTCCATTCCCGGAATTTCTGCTCAAATAGGTCAATTGCTGCCATTTGACCTTTCTTGACTCCAAAAGCTAGATGGCAGCGCCAGGCCGGGCCTGGCGCTGCCATTTTTCGCGGATAAGATGACTGGCTCTAGTTGATGACCCTCTCGAGGATGGTAGAGACGCCCTGCCCACCGCCAACGCAAGCCGTGGCGACACCGTAGCAACCACCCTGGAGATTGAGGATTCGAGCCAGGGTGCCGATGAGCCGGTTCCCTGAGGCGCCAAGCGGGTGGCCAATGGCGGTCGCACCGCCCTTGAGATTGACCTTGTTCGGGTCGATGCCCAGCTCTCTAATGGCATACATGGGCACCACACAGAAAGCCTCGTTTATCTCCCAGTAGTCAATGTCCTTGACCTGGAGACCAGCATGCTTGAGTGCCATCCGGCTGGCGGGTACCGGGCCCATGCCCATGAGGGTCGGGTCGACGCCCGCCCACCCACAGGAGACGAACCGGGCCAGCGGTTTGAGCCCCATTTGTTTCGCCTTCTCGGCTGACATCCAGACCAGGCAGGTCGCCCCGGCATTAAGTGGTGACGAGTTTCCCGCAGTTATAAGACCATCCTGCGAGAATGCCGGCTGCAACTGAGCCAGGCCCTCCATGCTCGTTGTTGGCCGAACCGCTTGGTCGGTTTCGATGACGGCTTTTTTGCCGTCGGCTAGTGTGACTTCGATGGGCATGATTTCGCCCTTGAAGTAGCCTTCCTGTATTGCCTTGGCCGCCATTTGATGGCTCCTCAGTGCCCACTTGTCCATGTCCACACGGGAGAAGTGTTCCTGCTTGGCCAGCTTCTCGGCGGTCTCACCCATCTGAGAGTGGGCCAGGTCATAGCGAGCATAGCGCGGGTCGCCGTAGAGTGCCGGGTTGAAGACCACGGAGCCGGGAGGGCCGCCGCCCATGGGGTTGTGAGTCATATGCTCAATGCCAGCGGTAATAACGATATCGGAGTAGCCGAGCATAATCTCCATGGCCGCCTCGTTCGAGGCTTCAAGGGTTGACGCGCACTGTCGGTCGAGCCCCCGGCCGCCGACGGTGATTGGCAATTCAGCCAGGAACACCGTGTTGCGGCCGCCGAATGTCCACTGCTCACCATAGCCGAGGGCTGTGCCGGTGATGACATTACTGATTTCCTCCGGGTTAATCTTATTTCTCTTAATGAGTTCCTTGATCAGCATCGCAGCAACATCGTCCATCCTCAGGCCGTTGAACACATCCCTTTCTGGTTCTCTGGGTCTCGACCGCGAGAAGGCCGACCTCAGATAGTCCACTATAACCGCATCTCTAAGTTCTTTTGCCATCCAAAAACCTCCTTACTATTTGTTTTTCAAATTTGCTGGCATAACCGGAGTGGTTGGCTTTATTCCAGTATGCCGAGCTCACTTTTATTTAAGTTGGGCGCTGGAAAAACCAAGGATGCGCCGGGCCACCACCAGCATGTTAATCTGGCCGGTACCCTCAAAGATGTCATTAATCTTGGCATCGCGCATCCACTTCTCCAATAGAAGCTTGCGGGAGTAACCCAGCGGCCCCATCAACTCCACGGCTTTCTGAGTAATCCGGGTCACCGCCAGGCCGGCCTTAGCCTTGGCCATCGAGGCTTCCAGGTTGTTGGGTTGACCCTGGCTCATCATCCAGACCGCCCGCAACATCAACATCTTGGCTGCCTTGTAGTTGGCTTCCATGTCCATGATGTCGCGCTCAACGGAAGTCAGCTTGTGGCGCGGCAAGCCATAACGGATTTTGACGCCCTCCTTTTCCAGAGCATCCCGGACGAAGTCGAGAGCGGCCCGGCCCACGCCCAGTGCCATGGCGGCGATAATGGGTCGGGTGGCATCAAAGGTAGCCATGGCTCGCTTGAAGCCGGCGGTGTCACCCCGGTCTATCCTTCTGACTTCCGGATTGCCCAGTATGTTTTCATAGGGGATACGGCAGTTATCCAAGATGATGGTGGCGGTATCGCTGGCGCGGATGCCGAGTTTCTTCTCCATCTTTTCCACCCGGACTCCGGGAGTCCCAGCCTCGACGACGAAAGGTTTCATGCCAGCTCGCCCAGCGGATTTGTCCACGGTAGCCCAGACCACCACCAGACCTTTAGATTCGTCGATGGCTCGTTTACCACCGGTGACGAAGATTTTCTC
>CAYGYD010000064.1:0-9454 GCA_964354005.1 uncultured Dehalococcoidales bacterium
ATGTCATTCTGCCATTTCGTCCCGTACGCCGAGTGTGTGCAGGAACTCCTTGACACGTTCGGGTGTGCCATCTATCTGCATAGTTTGTGCAAGCCGATTACGCTCGCTCCGCCTGACCGCAAGGAACGTCGCCCACGATTCGGGTGATGTTGTCACTGTTACGTCAGAGTTCTCTTCCTCACCCTCTCTGGCTGACCAGCGGTCACCGTCATAAGACAGGCTGTAGGAGCCGCCGGGTGTGAAGTGAAGCAGCCAGGTCGCAGGCTGTGACAATTTCCTGCCGCGTTTGTTTAGTGAGGCCGTTAGGGTGCTCATCGCCAGCTCTGGGCGAACTACCTCTCCCGGGAGCGGCGGCCGCATTGCGTATCGCAAGCCCCAGGCCCACAACGCTTCCACCACGGGACGAAGGTCATACCCTGCAGGCGTCAGTTTGTACCAGACCTCGCGGCGGTCCTGCCGTTTCTCCCGCTCGACGACACCAGATTCCTCCAGCTTACGAAGCCTAAGCATTAGCCATTTCGCTGTGATGTTGCTTGAGTAGCGGAGCAAGTCGGTGAACCGCTGAGGCTGGCGCAGGAGGTCTCGGATGATGAGCAAAGACCACCTGTCACCGACCACCTCAAGTGCGTGTGCCACCGGACAGTAGTCACCATATGTTCGTGCCATAAATTTATCTTTCTGATAGAAACGTTCTAAAAGATACCAAACTATATCACCCGTCATGTCAGATGTCAAGTATGTTCTAGCCATCTGTAGTCCTAGCTGATTGGCTATGTTGCACAGTACATCATTTTATGCGGCTGCCCAGCCAGCTTTGACACTAGGCACTCCCATTTCTTGAGTGTTATAATTACTTGGGGCAGGTTGTACGTAAAAAAGAATACCAGTGTATAAGTCCTGACAGGTTCAGCAGTATATGGAAGTAACATCAATTGTTCTGGCCGGTGGTAAAAGCTTGAGGTTAGGTAAGAGTAAGGCTCTAGAGATTGCCGGTGGCAAATCCCTAATTGAGCGCGTTATTCAACAATTGAAACAACTAAGTAGCCATGTTCTGATTGCTACTTCTCGAGAACAGTCTGACCTTCTTGTAGCTATTGATGCTGAAATATTGGTAGATATCTACCCTAATAAGGGCCCCCTCGGCGGTATATATACCGGCTTGATGGCTTCTCGGTGCTCACACAACATTGTGGTTGCCTGTGATATGCCCTTTTTGAATACTGAGCTGCTGCGCTATATGGTGGAACTATCCCGTGATTTTGATGCAGTTGTTCCCAGATTAAGCATGGGAACTCTAGAACCACTCCATGCCATATATTCCAAGGCCTGTCTCGATAGTATAAGAACCCAACTGGATAGCGGTCAATTACGAGTTGATTCCTTTCTTAGTGAAGTGCGCGTTAGATATGTTGAACGACCAGAATGTCAGAGGTTAGACCCCCAACTCTTGTCCTTCTTTAATATTAATTATCAGTCGGACTTGGAGCGGGCTATCGTACTCGCCACAAAACAAGAGCCTTAACCGTGGTAAGTTGGCCACAGCCTAGCCGTCCAAATGTTTTCGCTGATACCAACACGAGTAGCATGGCATTCCTCATCTTTGGCCCTCTTTTGAAACGGACGAGCTCCTCTATTCCATGCATAACGAAGTACACTATATTTTGGTAAGGCTACTGGCAAGATGCGGCGTCAGAGTTGCCGGCTCGCGACGGTGGCAGCGGTCCCCGTAACTATGAACGATATGACGGTTTGTTGGTTTCTCACGGCATTTTAGTTCTCAATCTGAGGTGTTTAAGAGGGATTTTGTTCCTCTCTTAATAATCTTCCCCCTTCCCCCCGACAAGTCGGAGGGAAGGGGATACAGGGGGATGGGATTGTTTATTGGCCGGGCGCCCCTCCGAGGTTGCTGGTATCAGGCGGGGGACTCAGGAGGAGCGCCCAGCTTGCTTCAGAACTAGCGCACGGTAATATCCTTGCTCAGGGTCTCGCCCCTAATCTCGGGCTTGTAGTAGGAGTAAGCCTGGGAGGTAACACCCTTAGCTTTCACCGGGTAGAGCGCCTTCACCTTGAAGCTGAAAGCGAGCTTATCGCCGGGCTTCATATTTTCAATGTAGAAGATAACCTTGCGACCGGCAATCTCGTAGCGCTTGATTCTCTTTTCTTTCTCCAGCACCTGGGCAATAGTCTCCGTCACCGGGGTGAAGCCGGTGGGCACGGACACATCCAAGACGACCATGCCGGCTTCCATCAGGGTGGGGGGATTGAACTCCAGCTTCGCCGAGACAGTCACCAGGTCGTCCACCTCAACCTGGGTGACATCGTAGTCAACGGTGACCTTGAGAATCTCATCGCCTTTCTCAGCTTCTGGCAGGTTGAATCTCGTGACGACCTGCCCAATCACCTCACCTTTGCCGACGGCACTGATTTCAATCTGCTTACCAATGGGTACCTCAATCACCTGAAGGACATCAAAGTTCTGCTGGGTGATGCGCACCTTCTTGTCAATCCCCTCGGTCTTGATGCTTACCGTCAGGTCAACATCAGCCCGCGCCTCGGTGGAGTAGGCGGTGAGCGCCTGCAGGGTAACCACAGTGTCCTGCGTTGAACCGTAACCACCGTAGGCATTCCGCTGGGAGACCAGCCATTTGGCGGCGCGGGAGGCATCAAAGGCATCGGCGTGCTTAATCAGTGCCAGAGTGGCATATCCCGTGGCTTCAATCTCGGTGCTGCGCCCCTGTTCCATCGTGGGGCGAATCTTCGGCTGGGGCAGAATTTCAACGCCGCCGCCCCAGTGCAGACCGTTTTCGTCTTCCTGAGCCATCTTCATCAGCTTATCGTGGGCGGCATCACGCTTCTCACTCTGGGCCAGTTCCAGGGCGTAGGCGGTAATGGTCATAGTATATGGGTCGTCTATTTTGTCCAGTTCCCCTTCCAGATAGTCGACGGCTTTGCCCGAGCCAGCCTTCTCACCGGCTTCCATAAGAGCGATGGCCACATAGGCGGTGAGGGCGGTCTTACCCTGGACACCACCCACCATATCCTGATGATGGACGAAGCCAATGGAGTCAAAGGAGCCGTCCGGGTTCTGGTGGTCGGTTATCCACTCAGCGGCCTCGGTCAGGACACCCTCGTCAATGTAAATCAGGTCTTTGGCCTGAGAGAAGGACTTCAGGACGAAGGCGGTCAGCCAGAGACTGCCCTCTTTATCGCTCTGCCCGAAGGCCGAGAAACTGCCGTCACTGCGACGGTAAGTGAGCTCTCTCTGATAGCCGGTAATCATCAGTTTTTCGGCTTTGGCCATTATCTCCGGCTTAAGCTGTCCGGTTTCGACCAGATACTTGGTGATGTAGACATCGGGTGCCAGTAGAATCATATTCTGTTCGCCACAGCCGAAGGGCATCTGAATCAGCCCCTCCAGTCCCTCGATAGTCTGGGTCAGGTAGCTTGAGGTCAAGGTAAGGTAGGCTCGCCCCGAACCGTCAACAATAAAGGGTGGGAGAGTCGTGTCTGCTGTCTTGGAGGTGTCATTGGCCAGCAGCAGATTCTCGACAATCTCCCGGGCCACGCCCTCGGGTTCAACGATAAGGGTCTTAATCACGGCGTCGGCCGCCTCCTTACTCCGGGCGGTGATTTTCACCTGGTTGATGCCCAGTTTCTTTGGCTTTATCTTGAATTCAGCCCCGCCGATATCGTTGGCCTTGATGTCAATCGTCTTTTCCGACTCATCCAGCAGGTCAAACCAGTCGGCCTTTTCCACCTGCACCAGGACACTCTGTGGCTGGTTGAGGTAGTTGTAAATGGCTACTCTGATGGGGAATTCCTCACCTCTTATGGCCGAGTAGGGCAGGTCGATGGTGAGGAAGAAGGGCTGGAACGCCTTCAGCTCGTCCTGAGCCATGCCCAGACCCTTCTCTTTGGAGACGGCCACGGCGCGGAGCATCCAGGTGGTGATGCTATCCGGCACCTCAACCTGGAAGGAGGCCCGACCGTTCGCCCCAACAATTTTCTCATCCCAGAGCCAGGTCTCCGGGAAGAACTGCCTGACTCTCTGTACCTCGGCCAGCCCGGCGGTTTTGTCATCGCTCGCCCCGGGGGCCGCGGTAGTGGGGGCCGGCACGACCAGTCCGCCCTTCTCCAGCGCCATCATGTCCCTCCCCCCACCGTTGAAGAACATCATCAGGCGGTCCCAGACACCCGATTGCCCCCGCCACTTATACTCTTTGCCGGCGGGGATTTTAGTGTTGGAGAGCACCGTCACGCCGGCCTCATCAAAAATCTCTTTAGCGCCCTTGGTGGTGATGGCCGGATAGAGCGTGGCTTCATGCAGTTCTACCTGCGGCTTCATGTAGAGCCGCTCCAGTTCATCAAAGACCTGCTGCAGGTTCAGCCGGTTCTCCGCCAGGATAAAGACCGACCTATCCACAGCGACCAGGCCAACCTTAGCCTCGCCATCGGTCTTAATGTCTATATTCAGCTTTTCACCGGGTTTGGCTTCCGGCCTACTGAATTCCACGGTGACATCTTGAGGGTAGTCGGCTTCCACGCTAAAGGGCAGGTAGTCGGCGGCTACCTCGCTATTGGGCAGGATTTGATAAACCAGAATTCGGGAGGTCGGCGCCATCAATGGCGTGGTATCGAAGGCGATTTCCTGATTCTTGGTGAAGGCGCTGAAGACCACCGTGCCGCGGGAAACAATCTCGTAGTAGAAATTGGCGGCCTGTTTGGTGGAGTAGACTCGGAATTGAATCGGTTCCCCTATTTTGGGAATGCCCTCGCTTATCTGCTCCAGATGGATGAAATTACCAGAAGGAGAATAAGAGGCGGTGACTATCTGGGAAGTCTGCGCCGGTGGCGTGGATGATATCGGGGATAACTCAAACGCTTCAATGACCAGGGCCACGCTGTTTTCGGGAGGGGAAATCTCAATGACGGCTTTGCCTTTGGCCGTCTTAACCTGCTTCTCCTCGTCCTTTATTTCCTTATACTCATTGTTGAGGTAGGTTATCGTGACTTTGACATTGGCCTCAACCGGCTCGTTGCTGGGGGTCTCGGTGACAATCAGGAAGCTGAAAGGTAGTCCCGGCTTGAAAGCCGAGCTTTCTGGAATTATCTGGATGTTAACCGGAGATTGAGCTACGGTCAGCAATCTACTGGTCTTTTCTTCATAGCCGGTGGCTTTCTCTCTGACCGTAATGTCCAGCATGACATTACCCATCCCTCCGGCCCCGGGGACACCGGCCACATAGCCGGCCGCCGGTAATTCAAAAGTGGTCTCAGCGTCAATAGACTTGGTCACCGTGGCGTATTCCTGCCACTGACCGACATAGCGGGAGGCCTTGATTTCCAGTTCACCCGCCACCGGCTTGCCAAAACTGTATTCGGCCGAGATTTTGCCTTTTATCGGCTCATTGACCAGGAACCATTCCTTGGGGAGTTCCACCTTGATTTCGTATTTCGGGAGCACATACTCCTCGACCCTGACATCCAGTTGGGTCTTGGTCTTGGGGGTGGCCGCGGTTATCTTCCATACGCCCAGGTTAGGCTCAGTGGAGATGGGTAATTCCAGACTGGACATGCCAAATTCGTCGGTCACCACTTCACTGCGGAAGATTTTTATTCCTTTAGCATCCAGGACTTCCACCGTGACCAGCTCGTTGGCTGGCTTGAGTTCGGCATTGAGGGTGATGGCTCTCATCTGGATGGTTTGACCGGGTTTGTAAATCGGTTTGTCTGTCTCTAGAAAAACAAGGAGGCTTCTTTCTACTTTGACGGGTGCCCTGGCGTCAAAGCCGGTACCCTTGACCTGAATCTCGTAACTACCTTCATCAATATCGGGCACATTGAGTTTGATGCTGCCCCTGCCATCAATGCTTTCTTTAGCTTTAGCTACTGCTTTGCCGTCCTTTAGCAAAGCGACCTCAACCGTACCGCTGACCAGCCTATCCCCGCTGAGAAGGGCAACCGAAAGGGCCGCGGTGCTACCACTTTGCAGAACCTTCGGTATCACGGCCATGTAGTTTTTGGCCGCTTCGGCCGGGCGGCACGCCGGCAAGGTTGAAGCCAGTAAAGCCAGAAAAAGGGAAAAGGTTATAGCGACGAACCCCTTTATTCTCATCGCGGCACCTCCACTTTTGGGACAATTCCTAGTACATATAACGGCGGCAACAGGAAAAGGATAGTTTCCTCTTAACCTCACCCCCTGTGTCCCCCCTCATGCAAGAAACTTCATCTACCTATTTCGGAGAGGGGGAGAAGAAAAAGAGGGGCTGACGCCCCTCTTAGACGCTTCGGCAATGGTGGAAACCGGCCGAGAGCTAGAGAAGCTTCGCATCTCTAGCATTTTCTATCCCTTCACGGATGCGTAAGGGAAGAGGACCAGGGGGATAGGTTTCGCTGGTTCCTTGCGCCGTAAGAGCACAATTGGTATAATTGTCTTCCATTGGAGATACAGCCTTGATTGATGCTTTGATTATCGTTGCCCTGGGCATGGCTATAATCTTCCTCGTGCTCGCTGTTCTTCTGGGCGTGATGGTGTTGTTGAATCGGTTTCTTAAACCCGCGGCGTCAAAGGACAAGCAGTAGGCGATGGACATAGCAGCGAGCGACTTCCTCGGTTTTCTCAACCTCAACTGGCAGACTCTGGTTATGCTGGTGGTGGGGTGTGTGCTCATTTATCTGGGTATTGCCAGGAATGTCGAAGCAGTGCTCCTCATCCCAATTGGCACCGGCATAATTCTGGCCAATATCCCGCTCGGGGGGCTGGTGGAGACGGGGGGCCTTTTTGCCATATTGAGAAAGTCCGGCATTGACACCGAACTCTTCCCCCTGCTCATTTTCATCGGCATTGGAGCCATGATTGATTTTGGCCCCTTCCTGGAAAAACCCTACACTATATTGCTGGGGGCGGCGGCTCAATTCGGTATCTTTGGCACTTTCTTTCTGGCCTATCTTCTGGGCAACGGCTGGCTTAAGGTACTAGATTTTACCCTGAAGGACGCGGCATCTATCGGCATTATCGGTTCAGCGGATGGACCAACCTCAATTTATGTTTCTACCGTGCTTGGTTCCAAGTATGCGGCCGCTATTGTGGTGGCGGCTTATTCCTATATGGCGCTGGTGCCCATCATCCAGCCACCTATTATGCGCCTCCTCACCACTAAGGAAGAAAGAAAGGTGAAAATGCCCATCACCCCGGGCAAGATTTCCCAGCGGACGAAGATTCTCTTCCCCATCGCCACGGTTCTGGTCATCGGCTTGCTGGCACCCAAAGCCACCCCGCTGATTGGTTGCCTCATGTTTGGCAACCTGCTGCGGGAGAGCGGTGTGGTCAAGGGGCTCTCGGAGGTGGCACAGAACGAGATGGCTAATATCGTGACGATTCTGCTTGGGCTGACCGTTGGTGGCATGATGATTGCGGCCGAGTTCCTCAAGGCCGAGACAATCATCATCTTCGTTATGGGGATAATTGCCTTCAGCCTGGATACAGCCGCGGGAGTCGTTCTGGGCAAGATAATGTATGCCGTCACCCGGGGCAAGGTGAATCCGTTGATTGGTGCCGCTGGCATTTCTGCCTTTCCGATGTCGGCCCGCGTGGTGCAGAGAGAAGGCTTGAAAGCCAACCCGCACAGTCACCTGTTGATGTACGCCGCCGGTGCCAATACTGCCGGGCAGATTGCTTCGGTGGTGGCCGGCGGCGTGATGTTGATGCTAGTACCACTATTTGCTTAATGAAACATGGCACAGGTAAAGTCCAGTCAACCAACCTATCACAGTCGGGAAGCCAGCGAAGTTCTGTCTACCCTGAATTCAAATCGTCGCGGGCTAACTGCGGCCGAAGCCAGCCGCCGTCTGGCGGAATTTGGCCCCAACGAGCTGGTTGAGAAGCACAAAATCTCGCCCTGGGCCATCTTTTTGGAGCAGTTCAAGAACCTGCTCATTATCATCCTGCTGGTGGCCGTTGTCCTGTCGGGCGTTCTGGGCGAGGTGGCGGATGCTATTGTTATCTTCGCCATTGTCCTCTTTGCCGCTGTCCTGGGCTTCTTGCAGGAGTACCGGGCGGAAAGGGCTATGGAAGCTCTGAAGCGGATGGCAGCACCTACGGCCACCGTGCTGCGGGATGGCCAGGAAGTGGATATTCCCTCGCGCGAACTGGTGCCCGGGGATATTATCCTATTGCGCACCGGTGACCACACTCCCGCCGATGCCCGCCTGGTCGAGGCTATCAACCTGAAGCTGGAGGAAGCACCGCTTACCGGAGAATCCCAACCGGTGGACAAGATAACCGCCCCCTTATCTGAAGATGTGGTCATTGGCGACCGACGGAACATGGTCTATATGGGCACCTCAGCGGTGTACGGTCGGGGTGTCGGTGTGGTGACAGGCACCGGTATGAATACCGAGTTTGGCAAGATTGCGACTATGCTCCAGGAGGTGGAGGAGGAGAAGACTCCCCTGCAGGTCAATCTCGACCGCATGGGCCGATGGATTATTATTGCCGCGTTAGCCCTCACTTTCGTCCTGGGGGCGGTGGGGGTGCTGCGGGGTCATAAGGTACTGGAAATGCTTGTCTGGGCAGTGAGCCTGGCGGTGGCCGCGGTGCCGGAGGCGTTACCGGCGGTCGTTACCATTAGCCTGGCTCTGGGCGTACAAAGAATGGTAAAACGCCATGCCCTTATCAGAAAGCTGCCGGCCGTGGAGACACTGGGCTGCACCACCGTCATCTGCTCCGATAAGACGGGAACGCTGACTCAAGACCAGATGACCGTCCAGAGAGTCTACACCAACGGCCAGATTTTTGAAGTCAGCGGCGTGGGCTATGAGCCCAGGGGCAGTTTCCTGCTCAACGGGCAGGTGTACGACGCCTTAAAGGATATGCATCTGGCCACTCTGCTGCGCATCGGCGGTCTCTGCAATGATGCCCGCATGGTTGAGGTTGATAACCTCTGGAGCATCAAGGGCGACCCAACGGAGGGAGCGCTGGTGGTGCTGGCGGCCAAGGCGGGGCTGGACTTGGCCACGGAAAGCAATCGGTACACCCGCATCAGTGAAATCCCCTTCTCTTCCGAGACCAAGATGATGGCCACGGTGCACCAGACAGCGCGCGGCCAGGTGGCCTATGCCAAAGGCGCGCCCGAGGTAATTCTGGGGCGCTCGCTCTATATCTACCAGGGCTATAGAGAACAGGAGCTGACCGATAAAGAGAGAGATGAGATTGTGGCTCGTGCGCAGACCATGGCCGGCGATGGCTTGCGCGTGCTTGGCCTGGCCTATAAGACTAATTCTAAACCCGCGGAGCCAGTCGACCAGAACATGGTCTTTGTTGGGCTGGTGGGCATGATTGACCCGCCGCGACCGGAAGTCAAGGAGGCCATCAAGGTCTGCGAGGAGGCGGGAATAGAATCCATCATGATAACCGGCGACCACAAGCTGACGGCGATGGCCGTAGCCCGTGAGC
>CAYGYD010000065.1:0-9094 GCA_964354005.1 uncultured Dehalococcoidales bacterium
GGCATCCGCCCAAGAGTAAACTCTAATCAAATTCTACCCTTTTTATAACCTGATTCTAACATAACAGGGGTACACTTAATGCTTAGCAAGATTGGTATGTGGGATATGTATCCCCGGTGTTACAGAAAGAAAGACGTTCTAGTGGCTAAGAAGTTGGCCGCCGGAGCACTGGTGTAAAGAGCCGGGCGGGCCATGAAAAGCCGAGACTGGTGGACGAGAGTGGAAATACGATGAAAATTCGAAAAGCGGTGATCACTGCCGCCGGGTGGGGCATTAGATTCTTGCCCATTACAAAGTCCCAGCCCAAGGAAATGTTGCCTCTGGTGAACAAGCCCCTCATTCAATACAGTGTAGAAGAGGCGATTGCTTGTGGCGTGGAACTGGTAGTCATCGTGACATCACTCGGCAAGAGAGCTATCGAGGACCACTTTGACCGTTCCTTCGAACTTGAGCAGGTGCTGGCGCAGAAAGGTGAGACTGCACTGGCCGAGGAAATTCACCGCCTTTCCAATATGGTTGACATCGCCTACGTTCGTCAAAAGGAACAACTTGGGCTCGGTCATGCTCTGCTCTCGGTGAGGAGAATCATTGGTAATGAGGCTTTTATTTTAATGCTTCCCGATGACCTTTTTGAGCACAGAGAGCTGGTGCTGAAAGAAATGATGCAGATCTATCACCGTTATCACGGTAGCGTCATTGCTGTTCAAAGGGTAAACAAGGGCGAAATCAATAGATACGGCATCATTGAACCCAGGAGCATAGCTAATCGAATCTATCAAGTAGCCGACCTGGTGGAAAAGCCAGAGGCGATGGATGCCCCCTCTGACCTTGCCATTATGGGTAGATACGTCTTGACGCCCGAGATTTTCCAAATGCTGGAAGTCACTCCTGCTGGCAGGAATGGGGAGATCCAATTAACCGATGGGCTGAAACGCTTGGTAGAGCACAACCCAATATACGCCTACGAATTTGAAGGGGAACGATATGATGCCGGCACGCTGCTGGGCTGGCTACAAACAACCGTGGCACTGGCCTTAAAGGACCCTGATATAGGTCCGAAGTTTGTGGACTATCTCAATGGCTTGCTGGGAACGCCGGTTCAGAATAATGGGGCGCTCGCTCTGCCGCCCCGATAGCCGGTCAGGAATAGAAGACTATTCCCCAGTTACACTCTCCCGAGAAGAGTGACCTGGGCTCCATTTTGGTGATACAGACCGCTATTATCAACAGGACTCCACTTATTCGCTTCTGGCCGTAGAGTCATTCCCCCACAATACGTTTAGTCGCATACCAAATTGAGACGAACAGGTTCCAGCTCAAGGAAGAACTAGGACCCATTGTCTGCCTATATCGGGTAAGCTCAGTAAGTTGGTGAATGAGGCCGTCTTTCCATTTGACAGTCTCACAATTGCAGTCGCTCTATTCAATTCAGGACTGGCCGCGGTGTCAAAGTAAGCTACTCCATTGTCTATGACACTGATTACAACTGTGTTGCCTGCCTTTACTTCCAGTGTGCCGTCTTGCTCGATAACTTTGTATGTTGAATCGACCAATACCACCGCCTTTCTGGTGTCTTGACCAGACAGCAGGTGGGGGACCACCACCCTGCGAACAATGCTGGTCCCGCCAAATGAAGCTGTTAAATCCAAGTACCATACTGATAGGTCAGAAATCCCAGGCTCAAAGTCGAGATATACCCAGGGCACATCGCTAGCCTCACCTTCAACGATTACCCTCTCCATAAAGGCATCGGCAATACGGTAGCGATACGTAGCCTTTTCAATTTCCTTCACCACAGTTCCTTTCTTGGCCACGGAACTCGCTTGCAGCCAGTTGGGGCTCCAACCCGCTTCCTCCGTTATCGACCAAAAAAGGTAGTCTCCATCACGAATTGTGTCAATGCCACTATAGAAACCAACTCTATCTAACCAGTCATTTGCCGTAATGTTATCGAGAATTGCGTCATTGCCAAGCTCGGCGAGAATAGCCTGGCGCAACTGTCGTTCCCCGACCTCACCACCCTTTGAATAGAGGCGTTCATTAACCCTCCTTATGATGGAGGGATCATAAGCAGCCAGGAGTAGCCACCCCCGATAGAGTGCTGTCCTACCCTCCCATCCTTCATAGCTCCTTAGATATAGGGGAATCGCCCATTCTTTGTCGACAAGGAATGAACTCAGCCCACTCGGATACGCGTTTCTCCCTTCTTCCAGTAGAATGAGCCCTGTGGCATCCGCTGTGCCTCCGGCAAACCAATTTACGAGGGCGTGCGGAAGTTCCCTTTGCAGCACTTGTGTCATCTCGTGAATAAAGGCACCTGGTAGCCAACCCTGGGTAAACGGATCGTCGTTCTCTGCCCCGAATCCATTAAGTTCTACCTTAAATATCGCACTCCTAAGAATGCCTGACCTGTCTCTGTATTCCCAAACCACGCGGTTCGTGTGTCCACCGGGACGCAAGACGACCTCGAAGAGTACAGTCAGGTCAGCCCTTGGGAGCCAAAAAATGTCAGTGAGAGGCGGGATATACGTTGAAGCGAGCTGCTCTAGTCGTCCGATCTGGTCGCTTCGGAGAGAAGGTCCGTAGGCAAGTCTGATCGTACCGCCGGTAGAGAAACTGAAGCTAGTTCCGAGCGTAGTGCCTGCTGGTAGCGGAGGGGGTACAGGTAGAGATTCAGGTGTACATCCGGCCAACACTATCACTACCCCAGCTAAGCAACTCACCGTCAGTAAGAGAGCCTTCCTTTTCATCCCGACTCTTTCGCTTTGGCCTTTACCATCCAGCTTTGTGGTCATAATCTACTACTGACATAGGTGGTTGTCAACATACAGATTCAGATAGATGGCACAATTGAGCATCTTGCTAAAGTACACTCCGTGAAGTAAGCTATATGAGGTTGTTTAGTAACCCCTTCCACCTGCCCACTTCATTGACTAAGGTCGGGGACGGGGAGAGTGGCCAAGGACGCCATTGTTCAGACCTGAGTAAAAGGAGGGAGTTAATGAGTTCATACTTAGTCACTGGCGGAGCCGGCTTCATTGGCTCAAATATCGTAGAGGAGTTATTGAGACGGGGGGAGACTGTCCGTGTTCTCGATAACTTCTCTGAAGGGACGAGGGAAAATCTCGACCTGATAAAGCATCACGGTCTATTGACTCTTGACTATGAACTAATAGAGGGAGATATCCGTGACATCAACATGTGTCTTTTGGCTTGTCGAGGCATGGATTATGTTCTCCACCAGGCGGCGTTACGTTCTGTGCCCCGTTCGGTTGAGCAACCTTCTGAAACCAATGAAGTTAACGTAACGGGAACTCTAAATATTCTTTTGGCAGCCAGGGGGGTTAGCGTAAAGCGAGTAGTATATGCTTCTTCCTCGTCAGTCTACGGTAGTTCGACAAAACTGCCCCAGAGCGAGACTGACATGCCAGCGCCTCTTTCCCCCTACGCTGTTTCCAAATTGGCGGCAGAATACTACTGTGTGGCGTTCAGCAAGATTTTCGGGCTGGAGACAGTATGTCTTCGGTATTTTAATGTTTTTGGACCGAGACAGAACCCAACGTCACAATATGCAACAGTGATTCCCAGATTTATATTGTCGGCTTTTCACGGGCGACCGCTTGAGATTCACGGAGACGGCCATCAGTCTAGAGATTTCACCTACGTAAGCAACGTGGTTGAAGCCAATATCGCGGCGGCAATTGCCCCGGACGTTGCCAGTGAAGTCATAAATATCGGTTGTGGAGAGCAACATTCCATAACGGATGTTGCCGATACAATAGCTCAAATACTGGGGAGGAAGCTGGAGCATTACAATACCAAACCGCGCCTAGGAGATGTACGCCACACCCGAGCCGATATTTCGAAAGCAAAGAACCTTCTCGGATATACGAACCGAGTAACGTTTGTGGAGGGTATTCGGAGAACCATAGAGCATTTTGGGGAGTTCGGTTACCAGTGACGGGTGACCTACCATGTTTTATCCAAATATCATGGTTAATATAGTTAAGTCTGAAGCCAACGGAAATTAGCCTCGCCGGGCCTGTTGCTATGCGGTTTCGGGCTCTCTAGCCAGTAGGATAGACGTTTGTCTGGACATCTGATCTGACACTCTGCATTTCTAACCAGCCGCTAACAGAATTCTAACCTCGTTCTAACCTTGCCCTATTACTATTTTAGTTGTGAAGATAGCGCCTTTTCTTCCCAAGTCAAGGGGAGCCCGGAACCTCCTCCGAAGGATTACTACCATACTAGGGCGCTTCAATATCGCGGCAAAGAAGTTTGAAGACGGGCTGAACCGATACTGTTCGGTAACTCAAGAATTGGGTTGTGTGCCTACTTTCCCGGTAACGGCAGTAGTACTCAAAAGGCACCCCAAGCAGATTAGAGAATTATGCCAACGTGGCATCGAGTTCGCCGTTCATGGTTATATTCACACGGATTACGGCGTGCTACCCCTAGAAGAACAGGCTAAACACTTCAAGAGAGCAATCGATACTTTTGGGAGCCATCATATTCCCTACACTGGCTTTCGAGCTCCTTTCCTGCGTACCAACGACCAAACCCCTCAGGTGCTGGCCCGCCTTGGGTTCGCCTATGATAGTAGCTATGTCTTACACTGGAACGTAATCGACAAAACCAGATATTCAGACCAGTCATGGAGGGAGTACGATCGGCTTCTTCGTTTTTGTCAATCTCGAAAGGCCGAGGAGTACCTTGCTGTACCCAGACCTATGGATGGCTTTATCGAAATCCCGGTTTCAATTCCGGACGACGAGGTAATGGTGGATAGACTCGGCATCACGGACGTGAGTAAAATCAGCGAAATCTGGGCAGCTATCCTGCAGATAACATACAAGACGGGTGAACTATTTACCCTTTCGCTTCATCCCGAACGATTTTCGCTTTGCGAGAAGGCGTTGACTGACATTATCCAACAGGCGAAGCAATTGGACCCGCCGGTCTGGGTGGCTACGTTGAGAGGAATAGCCGAGTGGTGGAAAGAGAGAGCCAGCTTTAAGTTGCAGATCAGTCCCCAGGGTAGTGGGAGATATAGGGTGCTCGCAGACTGCTCTGATAGAGCAACATTACTGTTAAGAAATTGTAAGGCGAACGCGCCAGTCAGTGAGTGGTCAGATGGCTATCAAACTATCAAGGCCCGAGATTTTATATTGGAAAGCCCAGCGCGTCCGGCCATTGGTATCGGCTTGGACTCTTCGCCGGCTGTGGTTGACTTTCTGCATAATGAGGGCTTTGTCGTCGAGCGAAGTGAGCGGCCCGATAATTACGCAATCTACTTCAGCAACCTGGCTCAGTTTGATGAGGCCGACGAGAAACCGCTTGCTCAAAAAATTGAGCAAGCAGGTGCTCATCTGCTGAGGTATTGGCGGTGGCCCGACCGCGCCAAGAGTGCTTTGTCCGTAACCGGAGACATTGACTCAATGACGCTGATTGATTTTGGACTGAGAATTCTGGAGAACTGGCGGGAGGATGGGAAAAAAGGTCCAGGTCTGCCACAAGTGAAGACTCAAAATGGTAAGCTATGCACTCCGACTACTCAGGATTAGGTGCCCTAAAGCCTTTTCATCAATTGGGGTGCCGCTCTCAAGCTGTTTTCCCCACTCGATTTTCCTAATCAATTGGGGGGCTTTAGCAATGCGGGTAATCTTGATTGACCCGATAATAGACCCAATGTGGGATGCCTTTATAGATTCCCATCCTGAGGGAATAATCTACCACTATTCTGTGTGGGCGAAGCGTAGCATCCTCGACTGAAAGTAGGTTGACCGAGAAGTATATGTGCCTAGTTTTAGAGGAGAAGGTCCGGATGCCGTTACGGTGAACCGATATTACCACAAGGAGAAAATGGTGAGACCAGCTATCGTTCTTTCAACACATACCATGGGCCTGGGCGTAATACGCGCTCTGGGCATCATGGGTGTTCCCATAATAGCGGTCTATTACGATAATGGTGATATGGGCTATGTTTCCAAATATGTAAAAGAGAAGGTGTACGCCCCGCACCCTGAAAAATCTGAAGACCAGTTCATCGACCTGCTGCTGAAATCGGCTACTCGCTTCAGCGGTGGTCTATTAATCCCTGCCTCTGACGAGACGATGACCACAGTATCAAGGCACAAAAACCTTTTAGAGCGTCACTATATTGTAGCCTGTACCGAATGGGAAATTACCGAGCGATTTATCGATAAGATGCATACGTATACTCTGGCTGACAGAGTTGGCGTGCCAGCTCCTAAAACGGTGGTCCCCCGGTCGATAGAGGACCTGGAAAGATATAGCCAGGCGATTCAGTACCCATGTCTGGTAAAACCCAGGCAAAGCCATCTGTATTTTGCCCTCTTTAAAACGAAAATGGTCCGAGTTGACAACCTCGACCAGATGGTGGCGGCTTATCGGCAAGCCTCTGAAGCTGGCCTTGAAGTAATGCTCCAGGAGATCATCCCCGGCGATGATTCACAAAGTGCCAATTACAATTCATATTTTTGGAAAGATGAACCCTTAGTCGAATTCACCGCCCAGCAGTTGAGAAAAGCGCCACCGGAGTTCGGGGCTCCCTGTGTTGTGATGAGTAAAGATATCCCTGAAGTGGTCGAACCGGGGCGCAGAATCCTTCGGGCGATGGGTTTCTACGGCTATTCCTGTACCGAGTTCAAGAGGGATTCCCGGGACGGCGTCTATAAACTGATGGAGGTAAACGGCCGTCATAACCGCTCGACGCTTCTGGCGGTACGGTGCGGGCTGAACTTCCCCTGGTTCCAGTACCAGCATTTGGTCCAGGGTGAATTGCCATCACCATCTCACTATCGAACCGGTTTCTACTGGATCAGCCTCGACCGGGATATAGCCTCCAGCGCCGAATATCTCCGCAAAAAACGGTATCCTCTCATTCAATATATTCGGCCTTATCTTCGACCACACGTATTCGACGTCTTGGATTGGAGAGACGCCAGGCCTTTCATCCGGCGCTGTCTTAACCTAGTCAAGAACGTTATCCAGCCCGCTCTTACGGCAAGAAAAAAGGCTCTGACAATCTCGAAAGCGGAGGTTAACCCTTGACAAAAGACGCTATTCAGATCGAGGAAACACGGTTACGTGGTATTACCAAGATAGAAGATTATCCGGCTTTCCACGAACGGCACAGAGCCTTTCCCGCGGTCTTCGAAAACAGGCAGCATAAAAGGATCCTCGACATAGCCGCGGGAGTGGGTTGTGCTGCCCAAAGGATTCAAGAGAAATATCCCGCCGATTTACTGTGCAACGATATTAGTCCCACCTGCCTGAGGATCCTGGGAAAGTTGGGGCTATCAACGGTCTCCTTCGACCTGGATGACTCTGAACAGGCTTTTCCTTTTCCTCAAGGCCAATTCGATGCCATTATTGCCTTGGCCATTATCGAGCACATAATACACACCGACCACTTTATGAAAGAAATACACCGTATATTGAGTGATGAGGGGTGCCTGTATATGACGTCACCTAACTATGCCTCTCTTCTATATTTACCCCGATTCTTGCTGGCGGGGAAAACGTTTCACGATCCTCTGTCGTCGCGTCAGCGCTATGAATTCTATGCTCATGTCAGATACTTCACCTACCGGTCACTGGTCGAGTTTGTGAGTTCTTTCGGCTTTGTTCCAGATACCGTTTACCTCGCTCTACCCGAGGGCAGTTCATATTATCAGTCGTTGCCAAAACCTAAAGCAGTAGCATTCCGATATGCGATGATGCTTATGTACCACCTACTTTCTCCTCGTTGGGCCGCTGAACCGATAGTATGCTTCCGGAAGGCTGCTGGCAGAGGTAATCGCAAGTTTCGGAAAGTGGTACTTTGAACCGACGAACAGGTGGCATTAACCAGCGATGGCCTTGTTTTTTGATATTCTCCGAAGGAAACTGAAATTATAGACCCACAACAACGTCTCTTCTTGGAGCTTCAATAATGCGGATAACCTTGGTTGACCCGATAAGAGACCCGAGGTGGGATGCTTTTGTAGATTCGCACTCTGAGGGAACAATCTATCACCATTCTGCGTGGTCCAAGGTCCTCTACGAGAGCTATGGCTTTACACCGCAGTATTATGCGCTAGAAGACGGAGAGGAGTTCAAAGCAATCGCTCCTTTTTGTCATGTTCGGAGTCGATTAAGCGGCAGTAGACTCATCTGTCTCCCTTTTTCTGACTATTGCTTCCCGCTGGCCAAGGGTCCCGTAGAAATGAAGCTGCTCATTGAGGCGGTTTTGAGAAAAGCAGCCGCGCTGGGTCTGCCCTTAGAAATCCGAGGCTGGGGAAGTTTGTGCCGGCCCCAAGAGTTTGGCCTTGTAGAAAACACCTATTTTGTCATTCATAGGGCTAACTTAGATGGTAACCAGGAGAACTTGCTACACAGGATCGACACTCGTGCTCGTCGAGGAGTAAAAGCAGCAGAGAGGCAGCGGGTTGCTACAAGAGTCACAAAGGAAGCCGGGGACCTAAAGCAATTCTACAGGTTGAATGTGGAGACCCGGAAGAAGCTCGGGGTCTTGCCTCAGCCCTTCCGCTTTTTTGAGGCCATCCACCGCAACCTTCTTATCCCTGGTCGTGGGTTCTTGCTTGCGGCGGAGGCAGAAGGGGAAATGGTAGCTGGTGTCCTTTACCTGGTGTTTCGAGATACCTTTACCTACAAGTTCAATGCCTCAAGCACTGAGCATCTTCACTTGCGCCCCAACCACCTGCTTATATTAAAGGGGATGGAAATGGCCGGTGAAAAAGGTTACAGATACTTTGACTTCGGCCGGTCTGAGCCTGAAAGTGAAGGTCTCAGAGAGTTCAAGAGCCAGTGGGCGACTGTTGAATCTGCGCTCCCGTACTACTATTTCCCGGTTGTGACGGGGGCCAGCGCTTTGACCACGGGCAGTCTGAAGCGCAAGGCGATGGTTCTCTTTACTCGGTCTGTCCCTGAGCCGATACTGAGGCTTGCGGGCTCAGTTCTCTACCGGCACATGGCATAGGAGAGGATGGACAATGAGTGGAAACTACTGCCGGACAACTAGTGTGGGTATCCATGTCTGAGCCAGTGGGGACAGTCAGAATACACT
>CAYGYD010000066.1:0-9072 GCA_964354005.1 uncultured Dehalococcoidales bacterium
GGCCTGCCCACCGAAGTCAAACAGGAAACCCCCCTGCTTAATTATGAGCACAGTGGCAGCTTTGATTACCTCATCCGCCTTAAGCCTTCCTACCTGTTTGGTCCCGAGCCGGAGAAGCCACCACCGACACCCCAACCGTCAAACCCGAAATACCCTGCCGAGATTATCGACCGGTTTTTAATGACCCTTTCGTACTGCTTTGTGCCTGACAAACCGGTAACGAGAACATATGAGACGGTGGAAGTGAAAGCAATTGTGAAAAGCCCCGGCGCAGAGGACAAAGAACTTGTCCTATTGCCCAGACTCCCGCAGACAGATGCGTTTGCCGTTAGCTTCCCATTGGACATGAGCAAAGTTCCTTCAGGGAGTGGCATAACCATCACGGCCTATGTCTACACCACAGTAGAGACAGATAGCGGACCAATATTCGAAGCTTTCACTCAGAGCTTGGCTATGCGGTCAGATGGGTCCTTACTTGAGGTGGACAAAAATTTGAGCCGTGTTGAGCCGGGCTATATTGGGGGGTTAAGCTACAAGCAACAAGGCGAATTTGATTATCAGGTTCAGCTCAAGTCTGGCTCCCCCTTTGGTGCGATAACCCTAAAGCCTCCCTCAGTTACACCTTCTCCGGCACTGCCTTCGTCGCCGCCACTCACGACCCTTGAGCCGGGACAAACCGTCTTTACCAAGCTTGTTGACAGCATGGATGTGACCTTTGACTACTCTTTCATGTCCGACAAGCCGGTAAGCACCGTAACTACGGATGTGGAAATAACAGCTATCCTCGAGGCTACCAAACTCTGGTCGAAGGAATTCCCTATCCTGTACACCAAGAAGGGCGGGGATTTCAGTGTGAGCTTCCCCTTAGATTTGGTTGGTTACCTTCAACTGCTCGAGGCTATTCGTACCGAAACCGGGGCCTCAGCCGAGTCATATATGGTAACCGTTACCGCTGATGTCCATACCGTTGCTGAGACACAATTCGGATTGGTAGACGAGACCTTCAGCCAGGCCATGAAGGGCACCCTCAAGGGCAATGTCCTGGAGTGGGACAGGGAACTAGCGCAGTCTAAACCCGGCTCTATTAGAACAACTAAGGTCATTCCTAACCCAAACAGTTATCTCGGATTATCAGTTGCGGAGGCGAGAATTTTGTCCACTGCCCTAGCCGGTATTCTTTTCGTTCTCCTTTTGGCTCTGGGGGTGATGTATGTCAGGCTTAAGCCTGCAGAGGTTTCGCAAGCCGAGAAGGAGGTGCGAAAAGCCAAGAAGAAATATGGTGGGTTTCTGGTAGAGGCAACGGTAAACGGCGAGAAGACGGTATCCGTGGACTCGATGGAAGACCTAATCAAGGTGGCCAACGAGCTTGGCAAGCCAATAGTCCACCAGGGGCGCTCCGCCTCTGAAGGGTCGCATGCTTATTTCGTATTTGATAGCGGAACGCGATACCAGTATCTGCTCACCACTAGAAGTAAGGAGCAGGCTAACGATGGCGGAAGGGCCGAATAACTGTCGATGCGAAGGTATGGACAGCTCCCGAAAGGCCAACTTAACTTGTGTTGGATTCATCGTACGACAGGTTAGAGCGGCGAGTGTGTCAGGCGGATGGCGGAGGGAAGCGGCTCTGAAGATATCCGAGCGCCTTCTTGTGTAAGCCAATAGCAGGAGACCGGTGTGCTTAATTATCTAAGTTCGTCATTTCGCCAAAACTATCAACCGGTTGCTGGTTAGACAAGCGAGAGGCTGCGACCAACTATGCCGTTTCTGTGAATAAAACATCTGATTGTGCAACGCGGTAATGGTTCATCGAAATGTTTAGCTGGCCTCGACTCGGGCAGTGCTGACAGCTTAACAGTCCCGGTAAGCGCAGGCCGATTCGAAGAAAGCCTCAATGTTCTGGTGTGGAAAAATCCCCTTTGGTGGGACTTGGGGGATTCGAACCCAGTTCTGTTGCCAAGCAGGCAGCCGCAGTTTCGCTAACGAACTGTCTGACACTAGACGCTGCCAAACGGCGTGAGCCGAAGCAAAGCTGAATCGCCCAGCGTGAGTAGGCCAACTCCGCAAGTCGCCCGGCATCCCGGCGGTGCAATTTGTCCGTGTTTCCTAATCAGATACTGCATATCTCACCTTTACTACAAAAGACAAACTAGAGGGCCGATTATTTGTTCCCCCTCTCCTGGCATGAGAGGGGGATAAAGGGGGTGAGGTCAGCAGACGCGCCAGCAAGTATTGACTACTTCCATGCTCCGTGAATAAATAATATTGATAAAACAATTTCTTTATTATACAATTCCACTTGTGCCTTGGTTTGTCCTTAGGGGCCAGGGCTCTAAAAATCTTCTAAGGAGGGTAGGTGGTTGAATGCACTAGGTAAACATTTACTGCTGGAACTGAAGGACTGCAACCGGGAGGTGCTAAATGACCTGAGCTTTCTGAAGAAACTGCTAACTGAGGCAGCCAGCGCGGCCGGCGCCACGGTACTGGGGGATTCCTTTCACCAGTTCAACCCCCACGGTGTTAGCGGCGTCCTGGTCATCACTGAATCTCACCTTTTCATCCACACCTGGCCAGAACATGGCTATGCCGCCGTGGACATCTTCACCTGTGGCAACACGGTCAAGCCGGAAGTAGCCGCGGAAATACTGATAAGAGAGCTCGGTTCAAAAAACTATTCTATCATTGAGATACAACGGGGTATCTTCTAGTAACCGATAGGATGGTTGGAGACTTGACTGTATGGATAGTGACCCTGATAAATGGTTCTGCGATAAGATAAGTCGGAATCTGATTCAGCTACACAGCATCAAAGAGGTACTGTATAGCGGGCAGACGAAGTTCCAATCAATAGAGATTATCCGGACTGGTAGCTTCGGCAAGTGCCTGGTGCTGGACAGCAAGATTCAATCCAGTGAGATTGATGAGTTCATCTATCACGAGGCTCTCGTCCAGCCGGCCATGCTGACACACCCCCGCCCGGAAAAGGTGTTTATTGCTGGCGGAGGAGAAGGAGCTACCCTAAGGGAGGCATTGTTTCATAAAACGGTCAGGCGAGCGGTGATGATTGATATTGACCCGGAGGTCATCGCCATCTGCCAGAAATACCTGCCCGACTATCATCAGGGTGCCTTTGAAGACAGACGCACTGAACTCCGCCATGTTGATGCCCGAGACTATCTGGCCAAGTCCAAAGAAGCCTTTGATATCATCATTATTGACCTGCCCGAGCCCATTGCAGAAGGCCCAGCCTACTTGCTCTACACCCAGGAGTTCTACCGGTTAGTTCGAGAGAGACTGACCGTCAACGGGCTGATGAGCGTGCAGGCCGGCTCGGCCAGCCTCACTGAGCTATTGAGCCTTTCCGCAGTCTATAACACGCTGAAGAGCGTTTTCCCCATAGTCTTGCCCTATCAGGTAGATGTGCCCTCTTTTGGTGGCCCGTGGGGCTTCTGCCTCGCCTCCCCGAACCTCACCCCACCCCCACCCGATGAGATAGATAAAAGAATTTCCGTCCGGGGACTCAGCCACCTTAAGTTCTACGATGGGTTGACCCATCAAGGCATGTTCTCCCTGTCCAAGCCCCTGCGCGAAGAACTGGCCCAACAGACCCGGCTGATAACTGACAAGGAACCACTGTATATCTACGGGCAGGGATAGTAGCCTGACCCGCCCTTCCCAAATTCTCCTCACTGAAGTGATTGAACAATGGGGCGGTTTGTTTATTATCCTAGATGAGAAATCTAGTGGCACAGTGACTCGCTTTCTCAACCCGCGGATACAGTGGATGATTCAAGCCGCAATGAGCGCCGCTCGCCTACCACTATGCCGGCTAATGATAGGACTGTTTTAATAAACCCCAGCCCCTATAGCACATCGATGCGGTTCAAGTTACAGTTGACCTGACTCCTATTCGGACCTTAGCGCTTGAATGGGGTCAAGGCGAGAGGCGTTCCAGGCGGGATAAAACCCGAAGAATAGACCAATACCAACCGACACCGAAACGGCCAGGATAACTACATCAGCAGTAACCAAGGTTGTCACCAACCCCAGGCTGGAAATGATGTACGAGACTACCCAGCCCGCGACAACCCCGATAATACCACCAGTGAATGTCAAGGAGGCTGCCTCTATCAGAAATTGAATCCAAATATCCCGCTCCCTGGCTCCCAGCGCCTTGCGGATGCCTATCTCCCTGGTTCTCTCCAGCACTGACACCAGCATGATATTCATCACGCCAATGCCACCCACCAGCAGTGAAATAGCGGCGATGGCACCGAGCAGCATCGTGATACTGTTGGTCGCCTGAGTGATGGTGTTGGTTAAGTCTTCCATGGAAGTAATTGTGAAGTCGTTACCAACAGTGGGGTCTATATTATGGCGCTCCTGCAACAGGCTGGTGATGCTATCCTTGACATCGCTCATATACTGTTTGTCGGTCGCGGCCACTACAATAGAGCCTACCACATGCCCGCCGGTGCTCGTCCGTAGCTGGGCAACCATCTGCTGTAGCGTGGTCAGCGGGATTAGAATGGCGTCGTCCGTCGAACCGAAGGATTGTCCTTTGCTCTGCAGGATGCCGATGATAGTAGCGGTGTTGTTGCCGATACGGACCGACTCTCCCACCGGGTCGCTATCGGGGAACAAGGCACTGGCGACATTAGGGCCAAGCACAGCTACCTTCATCGCGCTATCGTACTGGTCCTGGGAAATGAAATCCCCCTCAGCCATCGGTAAGTTGTACACTTGCTGGTACTCCAGGGTTACCCCGCTAATCCGGGTGCGTGTGTTCTGGGCACCAGCGATTACCTGGAGAGAAGCCGAGCTGGAGGGAGCTACCGACGCCACATTGGGGACATCCTGGTAGATGGCGGCCGCATCCTCCAGGGTGAGAGTGCCCGCGGAACCAGTAGCCGTCCTGACTCCGGCAGCTACCGTCTGCCCGGGCGAAATAAAGATCAGGTTTGAACCCAGGCTCTCCAGGCGGGCGAGGATGGTCGCCGAGGTCCCTCTACCGATGGACATAAGGGTAATGACCGCGGCCACGCCAATAACTACACCCAGAATCGTCAGAAAACTGCGAAGCTTGTGAGTGAATAGCCCAAGCCAGATAGTAGCTGAAAAGCTAAACAACTTTTTCATACCTTTTCCTCCGCAACAATCTCGCCATCCTTGAGGTGAATCACTCGCTGGCACTGGTGAGCAACGTTGGCATCATGGCTTACTACCAGCACGGTAATACCCTGCTCGGCATGCAAAGAAGCGAGGATAGAGATTATCTCCTGGCCAGAACGGCTGTCCAACTGTCCGGTAGGTTCATCTGCCAGAAACAGGGAGGGGTTTTTTACCAGGGCCCGGGCGATGGCTACCCTCTGCTGTTCTCCTCCCGAAAGCTCGATTGGGCGATGATTGACTCGGTCAGAGAGGCCAACTTTAGCCAGCGCCTCTCTGGCCTGTCGACGGTCAATGCCACCAACATATGTCAGGCCAAGTTCCACATTGGCCAGCGCCGTGAGCCGGGACAGCAGATTAAAGGTCTGGAAGATAAAGCCAATCTTCTGACCCCTGATGCGGGCCAGTTCGCCACTGTTAAGACCGCTGACCTCCCTACCCTCAAAATAATAGCTACCAGAGGTCGGTCTATCCAGGCAACCGAGAATGTTGAGCAGAGTTGTTTTGCCTGAGCCAGAAGGTCCCATAATTGCTGCCATCTCACCCTTCTCAATATTCAGGTTAATCCCTCTCAGTACCTTCAACTCCGTCTTGCCCATGAGATAGACTTTGCTAATATCCTTTAACTGAATCACCTTAGCGGCCTCCGATTCCGAAGAAGGACGGCTGTCCCGTAGTCGTTGTGGTCGTCGCCTTGGGGATAACTACCTGTTCGCCCTCGCTGAGACCGCTGGTTACCTCGGTGTACTGTGCGTTGCTTATCCCGGTAGTTACCGCGACCTGTGCGCTGGCGCCATTTTTCAGCACATCCACGTATGTTTTCCCTTGCTGGCGAACAATAGCCCGGTTCGGTACCTGGAGCACATTGGTCTTCTGTGCCGTTATTATAGTGACAGTAACGGACAGGCCTTGTCTGAGCTGGATGGCTTGTGCTGTAGCAAATGACGTTTGTCCGCCCAGCGTTGATTGAGTCCCCTGGCCCTGCCGTGTCTGATTCCCAGAAACAGATGGTGATTGTCCACCCGGAAGCTGGGGTCGCTGACCCTGCCCCGTCTGGTTCCCCGAGACAAGCTGAAGCGATTGTAGCTCCACCGTCACTGTATAGTTGACCACCCCTTGCTGAATAGTGGCTGTCGGTGCCATATAAGTGACTTTAGCCGGCAGGTTGAGCGTTGACAGGGCAGCTACCTGCACGCTGGCGTCTCCACCAATCTTCACCTGGTAGATGTTCATTTCGCTGACCAGAATATCGGCTTCAAACTTGGTGGGGTCGGCAATCTGTAGGGCCACAGTTCCCTTGAGGACATCGTCACCACCCTTAACATTCACCGTGGTGACAAAGCCGTCAAAGGGTGCCGTAATCACTGGACTTTGACTCTTGGCTTCATCAAGTGCTTTCTGGGCATCGGCGACCGCCTTTTGGGCATCTTCCAACTGCCCCTGAGCAATTTGAAGCTGTAGCTTCTTTGTGGCTATGTCCTTTGAGGCATTTTGGGCATCATCCAACTCTTGTTGGGCTAGATCGACCTTCTGCTTCTGAACTGCTATCTCATTTGCGTTAACGGGAGATTCAGCTAATAGCTTATCCAGTGCGGCCTGAGCTTCCCTCAGGTTTTCCTGGGCATAGGCTATCTTTGTCTCAACGGTATATTCCTCTAATATCTTATCCAGCGCGACCTGAGCCGCCGCCAGCTTTGCCTTGGCATCCGACAAATTCTGCGTCCAGACCTTTATATCCCAGGCTGTTAGGGCCTGTTGATAGCGATATTCTCCGGTAGTGCGGTCATATATCAGTTTGGTTCCTTGTAGCACCGCTTGAGCCTCGGCCACATCCGCCTCGGCCGCGTATACCTGTGCTCGTGCCTGAAAAATCTCATTTGGCCAGACAGATTGGGCCTCAGCCTGTTCTAGAGCAGTTTGGGCATTCTCCAGGTTTATCTGTGCCTGAGGCAGGGCGCGCTGTGTTTTCGTCAACTGGTTCTGTAGCGCCGCCAAGTTGTCCTCCCACTCGGAAGTATCCAGGCTGGCCAGTACCTCTCCCTCGGTAACACTGTCGCCTTCCTCCACCGTTACATCCTGCACGGTACCGGCCATCTCAAATGCCAGGTCAGCCGTCTGGGACAGTGCTAGATTGCCACTGGCCGTGATACTCACGGTCAGGTCGCCGCGCTTGACTGTGGCGACCTGGTTCGCCGACGCCTGCGTGGAGTTTGATTTAGAAGCACAGCTCACCACAGGAATAGCGATAATACCTACCATCAGGATGGCCGCTATTATTTTTAAGACTCTCATTGTGCACCTCCGCCCTTTATATAAGTGGAAATATAACAGGAAATTGTTAAGACTTTGTTAAATTGAGGACACCGGAACAGTAAAAGTAAAACGGCTGCTCTTCCCCAGTTCACTCTGGACTTCAATCTTGCCGCCGTGGGCTTCGACTAAACGCTTGGCGATGGTAAGCCCCAAACCATAACCACCAGTTGTCCTGGCGCGTGATTTATCTACCCGATAAAAGCGCTCAAAGATATTAGGTAGCTCCTCAGCCGGAATACCTTCGCCGGTATCAGTCACGCTCACCTTTACCCAGTTGTCCTGCTTCTCTGCCGTGACCATCACACTGCCACCATTACCGGTGTGAGCTATCGCATTCTCTAAAAGGTTACGCAAGACCTGGCCAATGCGCTGGAAGTCTATATCGCAAGGGGGCAGGCCTTCCGGCAAATCAGCAGCCACGGAGATTCCTTTTCCCTGTGCCTGAACCCGGATGGCAGCCACCGCCTTATTAATGACCTCGCCGAAGTCTCCTGGCTGACGATTAAGCTTGAGTTCTCCAGCCTCGGCAAGGCTTAGCTCCTGGAGGTCGTCAACTAACCGTGACAGCAGAGCGGCCTCTTCATCCAGGGAGTGAATGGTCTCCGCATCCGGTTTTACCACTCCGTCACGAACTGCCTCCAGGTAACCTCTAATGTTAGACAGCGGGGTTCTCAGTTCGTGGGCAACATCAGCCACCATGTTACGCTGCAATTTTTCAGCTCGCTCCAGGTCGCTAGCCATGGAGTTGAAGGCTTGAGCTAGCTCTCCCATCTCACCTCTATCCTTGAGCTGTACTCTCTGAGACAAATCTCCCTGTCCCAGCCGTCTAGCCGTAAGAGCCAGGGCCTTGATTGGTGCTGAAATTCGACGAGACAGGAAAAAAGTAAAGAGGAGAGCAATGGCAACCGCCAATAGCGCCCCCCAGAGAAGAAAACGGCTTATCGCCTGGGAGAGCCTCACCGGCGAGGGAAAACCCGCCGATGGTTCGGGGCTGATGTAGAGAGTCCCAGAGGTGCCTCCCCCAAATGGCGGCGGCAGGCGTCCACCCGGTATGTCAGGGCGGTATTGCTCCCCCACCAGCTTTCCCTCAGAATCAGCGATTACTACCCCACTGGCGTCGGTCAGTATAATCCGGTGCCCATAGAGACTGCCCCACTGCTCTACATAGGGTTGAATTCCCTCCCAGCCTCCATGCTCACGGTAATAACGGTACAGTTCGAAGCCCACTCTGCTGAAGCGTACCTGCTCGCTGCGTTCGCCATACTGCTGGATTTCACCTCCGGTAGTCTGGCTGACAAAGAAGTATACCGCGCCAACGGCAACCAGTATTACGATAGTGAAAGCTACAAGGAGACGAAATCGTAGACTATGTACCACCTTACACCTCGGCGAGCTTATACCCAGCCCCATAAACCGTCTTTATGTATCTGGGGTGACTGGGGTCTGGCTCTAGTTTTCGGCGCAGGTTGAGGATATGAACATCAATGGTGCGGTCGAAGCCTTCAAAATCATAGCCAAGACTCTTTTCAATAAGCTGTGCCCGGCTGAAGACCTTCTCCGGTTCCCTGACGAGGACTCCCAGCAGCTTGAATT
>CAYGYD010000067.1:0-8500 GCA_964354005.1 uncultured Dehalococcoidales bacterium
GCAGGCCCACGGAGAGAGCGATGCCCCGGTGAAAAATGGTCGCCTGGATTTCCTTGTAGAAAATGAACACCAGCCCCACCACCACTGCCGCCACCACCGCCAGAAGTATGATATCGCCGCGAGTGTTAGTCAGAATGCTGCCCCACAGTAAGTCAAGAGCGCTGGATTTGGTACCGGGCATCAGGCCGATGAAGAGAAAGGCCAACCCTATCATCAGAGAAAAAATGACCCCGAGTGAAGTTTCCGGGCTGAGTTCCCCGCGGTCAGCCAGTGGGCCGATAATGGCCGCCGCCAGGAGACTGAAAAGAAAAGCGCTGATGAGCGGGTTGAAACCCAGCCAGAGGCCAAGCAAGGCTCCGGCGAAGGCGGCGTGGGACATGCAGACACCGATAAAGGGCAGGTGCATCAGCACCACGAAAACACCGATGGTGGCGCAGGCGATGCCGCCCAGAAGAGCGGTGAGAATGGCGTTCTGCATGAACTGGTAGCCAAAAATTTCCAAGCTAAGACTCCTTAACATGCATATGGGGTCGCCGCTCCTCAACCACTGGTGCGGGCATGCTGTAGAGACGACTGAGACTATCGGTAGAGATGAGTTGGTCCGGTGCTCCATCACCCACAATAAGCCCATCCTTCATCAGTACCACACGGTCGCAGGTGTGGGGCAGAGCGTCCAGGTCGTGCGTCACGAAGAGAGTAGTCAGGTGCCGCTCTTCATGAATCCGCTTTACCAGCTCCAGTATCTCCGTCTGTGCCTTCCAGTCCAGCGAGGCCGTGGGCTCATCAAGCAGGAATAGCTCCGGCTCCTGCGCCAGGCACCGGGCAATGGCCACCCGTTGCTGCTCACCACCGGAAAGGTGACCGATGGGTCGCCGGGCCAGGTGAGTCATGCCCACCAGCTCAAGCATCTCATCCACGGTAGCCCAGTCATGTTGGCCGGGCCGCCGGAAGAGACCCAGCACCCCGTAACGACCGAGCATCACCACTTCCCGGACTGTCATAGGCATCCGCGGGTCGATATTCTCCACCTGGGCGACATAGCCCACCTTTTTTCTCAGGGAACGGCCGTTACCGATAGCAAGGTAATGCCCCAGCACCCAGACCCGCCCGCTGACCAGCTTGCCCAGGCCATTGACAATGGTCAGGAGTGTCGTCTTGCCCGCACCATTGGGGCCAATGATGCCGACAAACTCGCCAGCCTCGACTTTGAGCGAGACGCCCCGTAGCGCCACATCCTCCCGGTAGGACACCACCGCATTTTCAATGTTGATTACGATATTACCCATGTTCACGCACCGTTTGCTTTTCTTCAAGCCAGTCTTCTGATTGACTCCGTCCCTCTTGACGCCCTTTTCGATTCTATTTCTGGCTTCGCCCCCCCAAATGCCCCTTTTAGTGCCATGCGCCTGACGCTTTGCGTTTGACGGTTTGGGAAGTTAACGCCCCCTTTCTTACCGGAGAGTCTAAAAGAGGCTCCGCCTCTCTTTCATTTTACACCCTCCTTCCCTTACCAAGGGAAGGAGGGGCAGGGGGATGGGTTGACAAAAACCCGCTACTTCGGCACCGCCTTTAATAACTGCTCAATATTATAATCAATGGCTTTCTCCCAGGTCTCGGTGTTATCGAAGCCACCGGGAAAATTGGATAGATTCAAGTTCTTTGCGCCAAGTTCTTCAGCGACAGCTTTTCCGGCATCTTTACCATCCTGAAGATTATTCATTACCAATGTTACATTAGCCTGTCTGCCCTTATCCACCAGTTCTTGCTCTATCTGGGGCTTGCCTATATCGGTCACACTGTATTGGGCGACGACATTAAGCCCAGCCCACTGAAGGAAGTCAGCCTGCCGGTTGGAAGCTATTACGTTTACTTGGGAGATATTAGCTTCGGCTAGTCTGGCTTTGATATCGGCTTCTTTTTCCTGAATCCTCTGCTTGTATTCCTCCGCCGATTTCTGGTAGGCAGAAGCATTCTTACTATCCACTTGGGCTAATATACCCGCGACCCTATCCGTTGCCGCCATTTGCACGGACGGAATCATCCAGTTACCGTCTACATTAGCTTTTATTACTGTGAGGTTGGGATTATTAGCCGAGGCAACGAGTCTATCAGCATAGCCCTCCCCTGGCCAGCCATGGAGGAGAAAGAGACTTGCGTTAGCCAGTGTTTGGATGTCACCGGGTTTGGGGTCAAAGTCGCCCGGGTGCTGGGCTGGCGGCACGATATTGACCACATCAACCTTGTCCCCGGCCACCTGCTGGACGATGTAGGTCAGCAGGGAGGTGCTGGTAACCACCTTCAACTGAGCCGTTTTCGCTGGGGCGCAACTACCCAGAACAAGCACCAGAATCAGACTCAGGACTAACAGACCAATAATAATGGCTTGTCTCTTCATAAGGACTCCTTTCCCGCCTAATTATAGGCAAATCAATGCAACTGCAATTATATGCAATAACTCCGCAAAAAAAATTTCACTTTTCACAATTCACACAACAACCCAGGATAGCCAGGTGTTTGAGGTCAGCGTTAAACCCGTACTCCCGGAGCAGAGCGCTCTTCAGTGGCGTCAGCAGTGATTCGTCAAGGTCGATTATGGCTCCGCACTCCTGACAAACCAGATGGTGGTGGTGGCCCTTCTCGGCCGGGTGATATCTGACTCTCCCCTCACCCAGGTCAGTCTCCGTGACTAGGCCGAGTCGCTTGAGCAACTCCAGCGTGCGGTAAACGGTGGAGATATTGACATTCGGGTATCTGGCCACAATTCGGGCGTGGATTTCCTCGGCGCTGATATGACTGTCGCTCTCTTCAATCGCCGAAAGTATCATCAGTCGCTGGGGTGTCAGCCGGTACCCCTGCTCCGCCAGCTTATCGACTATGCCTCTCGAATGCTCCAAATTTCTCCTTCCCAGTTCGTACGACCGAATCAATTATACCAGACGGGAAAAATTACTGCAATCCTTTGTATTTGCAAATAGTTTCATTTGCATTACGGCGCAAATTTTTCCCGACTATCCAGCAATATCGTGACCGGGCCATCGTTATGGATTTCCACCAGCATATACTGCTGAAAACGACCGGTCTCTACCTTCAGCCCACTGGCACGAGCGGCAGCGACAAACTGCTCAAAAAGTGCCTCAGCCTGGGCCGGCGGTGCGGCATCAACGAAACTGGGGCGGCGTCCCTTTTTGGTGTCAGCCAGGAGAGTAAACTGGCTGACCACCAAAAGCTCACCCTTAATATCCAGGGCGGAAAGGTTAAACTTACCGGCTTCGTCCGCGAAAATGCGCATCTCAACCGTCTTTTGCGCCAGGTATCGGGCATCCTTTTCCGTATCGCCGTTAGCCACCCCGACCAGCACCACCAGCCCGGGGCCAATGCTACCCACCACCTCCCCGGCCACACTGACCGAAGCTTTGGTCACCCGCTGTAACACCGCCTTCATCTCCAATCACTCCTTCATTACCGACCTTTTCCCGCTCATTTTACCGTAATGACTGAGCCGGGGCAATTAAGATTGAAGGGGATTGTTTAGCAACCTATCCCCCTGCCCCCTTCCCTTGGTAAGGGAAGGGGGAGTAAAGAAAAGAGGGGTGTAGCCCCTCTTAGACACCCATTCCCCTCTCTTTGTAGAGCAAATGGAACGAAAGAAAGAACTTTTAGCTTAATATTTGATATCGATTCATTAAGTACCTATGGTATTCTGTCTGTCGTTATCTTCAATCCGTGAGCAAAGTGCTAGCAGAATTTGTGCCGGACAACCCTATTTTGTTGGTTCTAGTTAGTGGCTTATCGTTAGCTAAACCGTCACCATCCACCTTGCCGCCGGATTGCAGGCGAGAAAATTAAACGCTTCACTTAGCCAAAGTATTGATAAGTAGAAAGGCTCCGCCAGTGAGCCACACTAGTAGAACGATAATCCAGAATTGGCGGTGGGAGACATATCTCAATACGTGAATAATGCCGATTACTGATTCTCCAACCAAGTAGACAAATGACATCAAAGCCAATGGAAGGAAAACGGTCCCCATGAATAACAGATACAAGTATATCAACCCGACCAATATTGGGTTTTGCTCAGGAGGAATAGACAGATGTGTCAATGCGACCAATACGAAGGGAAATGCCACCAGCCATAATGCCCCAACGCCGAAAAGAATCAAGTTGTAGCGGAGCAATTTCCCTTCTGACACGAGATACGCTAAACCATCTTGCTCAGTAACCTCCACCAGCTTCTTGCCGTAACGTCCGAGCAAATACACGTACACATAATAGTCGACCACGAACCATAGAAGCAGTCGAGCACCTCGTATCAATCTCTTGCCAAGATATCCTAGAGAATAGAGATAGACATCATAGCCCACTAATAGCCAGATTAGCGAGCCGACAATCACGCTCAATGTAATCTTGTTGCTGCTGCTGAATAAGACTAACGGCACTATTGTCATTAAGGAAATGAGCGCTATGAGGATAAGTATGGTTCTTCTGCGCCTCGGTTGTCCAGATAGAATAGCCAATTTATCCTTCATCCATCTTGCTACACTAGACAAGAAGTCTTTTTCAATTTGGTCTAGAATCAGGAACAACCCAGCGAGGAGTTGAAGCAATATCCCGGTAATTTCATAGGGACTATTCATTTCATCACCATTCTAGCACGAACAAGGGATGATGAAGAAGTTACCACCCACCTAGCTGCTGGATTGCAGTTATTGCGTTTCACTTGTGAAGGAAGAGGGCCGGGGGGATGGAATTAAGGTGTCTGAAATCGCCTTGCCCCATGAATGAGCACTATGGTAGCATAGGCTATTGACTAAGGGAGGAGACTTGGCTTATGTCCGGAAGACGGGAACTTGATAGCATGTTCTATCCCCGCTCGGTGGCGGTGGTGGGCGCCTCCGCCAATCCGCAAGGGTGGGGTGGGCACAGTTTTGTCATGCGGCTGCGCAAGGTTGGCTTTCCCGGCGGTATCTATCCGGTCAACCCTAAAGCCACCGAGGTTCAGGGGATTAGAGCCTACCCGAGCGTCAGGGCAATCCCGGAGCCGCCGGACCTGGTCATCGTGTCTGTGCCGGCACCGCGGGTGCCCGAGGTGCTGGAAGACTGCGTTGCCGCCGGCGTAAAGAATGTGCACATCTTCAGCTCTGGCTTCAGCGAGACACGGGAGGAAGAGGGACGCCAGCTTGAAGCCAGGATAACCGAGATTATACAGCGGGGCGGCCTCCGTGTGGTGGGGCCCAACTGCATGGGAATCTATGTCCCGGCCAGCAAGCTGGCACCGTGGGGCGCACCGCCAGCCGGCAATGGTCATGTGGCTTTCCTCTCGCAAAGCGGCGGCCATGGCGAACTGCTTATCCGGTACGCGCAAGGCTTGGGCATCTACTTTAGCAAGGTAATTAGCTTCGGCAATGCCCGCGGCCTCCAGGCACTGGACTTTCTGGAGTATCTGGCGGAAGACCCGGACACCAGAATTATCACCATATATCTGGAAGGTATTAAAGATGGCAATAAAGTCGCCCGACTAATCAAAGAGATTAACCGCACCAAGCCGGTCATCGTCTGGAAGGGAGGGCTGACTGAATCCGGGGCCAGAGCTGTCGCCTCCCACACCGCCTCGATGGCGGGCGAGGAAAGAATATGGGAGGCCTTTTTTGCTCAGACGGGCGCGGTCAGGGCTAACTCCCTGGAAGAGATAGCCGATGTAGTCATGCTCTTCCTCCACCTGACCCCGCTCCGTGGACGGCGCACTCTTTTGCTGGGGGGTGGTGGCGGCAACTCAGTGGCCATGGCCGATATTTGCAGTCGGGACGGGCTGGAAGTACCACCGCTCTCCGATAGCACCAGAAAACAACTGGCTGAGTTCATCCCGCTGGCTGGAAATAGCATCAGAAATCCCCTTGATGTCTGGATGGTACAGGACACCATCGACCTCTTTCGCCGCTGCATTGAAATCGCCGTGGCTGACCCGGCCATTGATTTGGTCATCATTGACCGCTATGCCGGCGAGGATGATGACGACCGTCCCGACCGCGAACAGCAACAGCGCCAGGTCAATGATTTCATCATAGATTTCGCTAAAAAGAACCCCTTTAACAAGCCAGTAGTGGTAGCGATGAACACCCTGAACCACGACCCTACCAGTGTTCAGCTCTCGGCCAAAGTGCGGGTACAGTTTGCTCTGGCGGGTATTCCGACCTATTCATCTCAAGCCAACGCCACCCGAGCGCTCGCCCGCTTCATCAGGTACCACGAGTTTCAGGCACAAGAACGGGACTAGCGGCGGCTAAGAAGCTCCCTTTTGATAAAGCCCCCCTATTGAACATTGCTTTTTGGTGATATACTTTAGGGCATGTGAGGAGGCACAACATGAAGGGTAAGGACTTGCTCTCGATTTCTGACCTGACCAGCGATGATATACAGTCGCTGATTTCAGATGCCATTGATGCCAAAGACCAGGGCTGGCTTTCCGTACTAGAAGGCAAATCCCTGGCCCTGCTTTTCGAAAAGCCGTCGTTAAGAACCAGGGTTAGTTTTGAAGTTGCCATGCGCCAGCTAGGCGGGCAGTGCATTTACCTCTCCCCGGCCGAGGTCGGGCTGGGCGAGCGCGAATCAGTCGCCGATGTCGCCCGGGTACTAAGTCTCTATGTTGATTGCATTGCCGCCCGTACCTTTTCCCATCAGACTGTGAAGATTCTGGCTAATTGCTCCGATGTGCCAGTAATTAACGCCCTCTCTGACCTGGAACACCCGTGCCAGGCACTGGCTGACTTGCTGACGGTATATGAGAAAAAGGGGGACCTGAAGGGCTTGACCTTAGCCTATATTGGCGATGGCAACAATGTCGCCCACAGCTTACTGCTGGCGGCGGCGCTAACCGGCATCAACTTCCAGATTGCTTCTCCGCCGGGTTATACTGTAAACGAGAGAATCCTGAGTCTTGCCCAGGACTATGCCCAAGACACGGGCACTAAGATTCTCTGTACGGAAGAGCCACGGGTAGCCGTTAACGGTGCCGATATTGTTTATACCGATGTTTGGACGAGCATGGGGCAGGAGGCAGAGCGGGAAGTGCGCCGGCAGGTTTTTGCCAGATATCAGGTGAACAATGAACTCTTGTCTTTGGCCAAGGAAGACGCCATATTCATGCACGACTTGCCGGCTCATCGGGGCGAGGAAGTCACCAATGATGTCCTGGACGGTCCGCAGTCGGTGGTCTTTGACCAGGCCGAGAATAGAATGCACTTGTTGAAGGCACTGCTGGCGCAAGTCCTGGGCGGTCTGGGCAAGCCACTCCTTGGCTTCAGATAACCAACCTCACCCCCTTAGTCCCCCCTCTCCTTTCAGAGAGGGGGAAGAAAAAGAAAGAGGGGCTTCGCCCCTCTTGGATGCCCCGAGAGGGTATCGCCACCATCGAACCCTCTGTAGAAAGACAATGAAGATAGACAAGACAGTGGAATACAAGATAAAACAAGCTCAAATTGGTGATAAGGTAATCATAAGAAATCTATTACAGCTATACCTGTATGACATGACCGAGTTTGAGGACAGAGACAGACCCTTAAACAAAAGTGGTCAATACAGCTATAGGTATCTAGACCACTATTGGGCTGAAAAAGGCAGACATCCCTACTTGTTTATCGTTGGAAAAGAGATTGCGGGTTTTGCTTTAGTCAGGAAAGTGAAGAATCATTATTCTGTGGCCGAGTTCTTTGTCCTGCGCAAGTTTCGGAGGCGCGGACTTGGTTTGAGATGGGCTACGGAGATAATTCAAGAACACCCCGGTGAATGGAAGATTGATTTTCTAAACAAAAATGAAATCGCTGAGAAATTCTGGGGAGAAGTGGCTTCCAAGGTGACCAGTGACAACATAGAAGAAGGCAAACTAAACAATATTGCCAATTATCTCCGGTTTTCAGTAAAGGGTTGAAAAGGGGCTTCGCCCCTTTAAAGAACTCTTCTTCCCTCTCCTCTTAATAAGGGGAGAGGGATACAGGGTGAGGGGTTGTAGAAGAGGCAAACATGAGCAAGCCTATTGTGGCGATTATTGGTCGGCAGAATGTGGGAAAGTCTACCCTGTTGAATCGGCTGGCGGGGAAGCGCATCGCCATTACGGAAGAGGTGCCGGGGACAACCCGCGACCGCATTATGGCCACCGTCTCCTCGCCCGGGACTGAGTTCACTCTGGTGGACACCGGCGGGCTGGAGCCAAAGCCCGAATCTACCGTGTCCCAGCAGGTCCAGGAACAGGTCAAGATGGCCGTCGCCGAAGCGGATGCGATTATCTTCCTGGTGGATGTCAAAGATGGGTTAACCCCCTTCGACCGGGACATCGCTGATATGCTCCGCCAGACGAATAAACCCATCGTCCTGGTGGTTAATAAGACAGATAACGCCCGCCTTGAGGCGGAGGCTGTGGAATTCTACGAGCTGGGGTTGGGTGAGCCGCTGGCTGTCTCCGCCCTGCACGGTCGGGGCACCGCCGGGCTACTGGACAGAATCACCGCCT